>DATEWL010000177.1:0-2676 GCA_035258025.1 Candidatus Acidiferrum sp.
GTCGAGAATATTTTCGATGCCGCAAATCGTGTGCTCCCAGGTATTCGCGTTCGAGTCTTCCAGATCCAGCATCACGCCGGGTGCGCCGGAATTTAGCATCTTCACCACGAGTTCGGCCTCATCGGCCGGTCCGGTCATTTGGTTGCGCTGGTCGGCGCACCACGCGGGCAGCTCGATACGCCAGGAGTTCGTGGTAGCTACGGACGGCGGCAAGTAGTTCGGCAACTTGCCGGCCTGCGCCTCAGCGAGAGCGCGTTCGCGCCGCGCAACTAAGGCGCGCTGCCGCATCGTTAGGGCCGCGTGCAATGGCGCCAGAAAATCGAGAAATCCAGCGGGCAGGCCGCTCTGCAAGTCGAACTCCTCTGGCGCGGCGTTAACGGACACGATGCGATTCGAGAAGGGTAGAGGCGCGGTTGCCGGATTCGGTTTTGCGGCTGCAGTCGCCATTTTTTTCAAACCTCCCGAGTAGCCATTCCAGCGGGCTTGGGCCGATCTTAGAGAAAGGCAATTCAAAGGCCACTGGCCAGTCATGTCGAATTTGTAAGCGTCATGTATTCATGCAGTTAGGAGCCTGAGCCGGGAGCTCGAAAGATCAGGCTATTCGCAGGGACATCGAACGATACAAAAGTTCACACCAGGGACGCTCAATTTCCGCCGATTTCAGAAACCACACGAAAAATGACAGCAGCACTTGGCATCAGCGCACCCGCGACACTCTTCACCGCGGCTTCAGCGTCCGACTTCAGCGACGGACGAACGACTTGTCCCTCCAGGGTCACTTTATCCCCTTCGACTCGGTAGCCGAGATTGTCGAACACCGAGTAATACGGCAGCATGACGAGCACATGACGTACTTCCCTCATGAGTGCCTGCTGCGACTTGGGCTCGTTTTGATTTTGGGTTGGTGCAGCGGCGATGCTGGAGTATTGGGCAGCACCGCCAGCTGGGCCGACATAAGCACCGCTACGAGCAGGGCCCGGAATTCTTTTCTCATTTTCCCCTCCTCCGAAGAGATTGCACTACCTCTAATCGTTAGATACAAGATGCACTGGGTCATGCACATACAGATTTGACTGTATGCGAGTGTTAGCATACAACTCGGACGCAACCTCCTGGCATGGGGCGAGCTTTAGCCAAGTTTCGCAGCCGGACGTTTCACCTAAAAGGCGATTCCTGGGAAGGAGCGCAACGCATTGTTGATTATCGGGCATCGCGGAGCTTCGGGGCACGCGCCGGAAAACACGCTGGCCGCGTTCAAGAAGGCTGTCGCCTTGGGAGCCACATTTATCGAGACGGATTTGCAGCTATCGCGCGACGCACGGTTTGTGGCCATCCATGACGACACCGTGGATCGCACGACCGGCGGCCAGGGCAAAGTGCACGATCAAACTCTTGCGGTGCTGCGACGGCTGGACGCGGGCTCGTGGTTCGGCAGCGAATATGCCGGAGAGCGCATTCCGACTCTCGAGGAAATTCTGGAGTTTTCAAAAAAAAACGACGTCGTATTTTATTTGGAGCTGAAACCCAGCGGCTCCTGGGGCGGAGAGCATGCGTTGATCGGCGCGCTGCGAGAGTCGGGAGAAGTGGCGCGCGTAGTGGTGATTTCGTTTGACCCGACGATTCTGGCAGCGTTGCGCAAGATCGAGCCGACGCTGATGACCGGAGTGCTCTATGACGGGCAGCTCGCCGATCCTTTGACATCTGCGGTGGATGTGGGTGCCCGCCAGATTGTGGTGCGAGGCGATCTGGTAACGCCGTCCATGATCGAGGCGGCTCATAAGAAAGATGTGCAAGTCGTGTGCTGGACAGTAAATCATCCGGCGCACATTCGGTTGCTCATGGCTGCCGGGGTGGACGGAATTATGAGCGACTATCCGGACCGAGTGATTGCGGCGCAGAAGAAAGACGCCTAGAAGAGTTAGCCTGCGCCGGTCAGGGAATCGTGCAGAGCGGCGAACTGCGAGACGGAGAGCTGTTCGGCCCGCGCATCGAGCCGCAGGCTCTGCGCGGCGAGAGCTTCGCGAACGACGTCCGGGCTCGCCAGCGATCGCAGATTGTTGATGAGTGTTTTGCGCTTCTTCGAAAAACACAATTTTACAAAATCCAGATAGGCTTCCTCGTCGCGAAGCGCGAGGTTTACGCTCTCGCCGGGGAGACGAAGCGTTACCAGTGCGGAGCCAACTTCCGGCGGCGGGCTGAAGGCGCTGCGCGGGATGCGCAGGACAAATTCCGGCCGAGTGTAAAGTTGCGTGGCGACGGTGAGATAGCCATATTGCTTCGTCTCAGGCCTAGCGGTGAGTCGTAGCGCGACTTCTTCTTGAATGACGATGTGAATTTCGTCGATCAAATCCGCGAACGTGAAAAAGTGATGAAGGATCGGCGACGTAATGTAGTACGGCAAATTGCCGTAGAGTCTGATGCGCCGTCCGCCGGCGATCGCGGCCAGATCGGCTTCCAAAACATCGCCGTGGATGACCGTGAGGTTCGGGAATTTCTTCGTAAGTCGCTGGAGTCGTCCAAGGAGCAGCGTATCCAACTCGACGGCATAGACCGCCGCTCCGGTGGACGCGAGGTGCTCCGTCATTTCGCCGTGGCCTGCGCCAACTTCTATCCAGCAGGACGATGGATCCAGCGCGGGCGATGGCAGCAAGGTCGAGTGCGGAGAAACGCCGATCG
>DATEWL010000178.1:0-2216 GCA_035258025.1 Candidatus Acidiferrum sp.
AACTTCAGTAGAATGAAATAGACCGCGATGAGCAGCACGCCATCTGTACGTTCCAAATGATGCTTCAAGTACAACAGCGCCGCGAACATTCCCGCCGCCATCGCCAGCGTGTTTACCGCAAGCGTTAAAACCAGCCCGCCAAATTTTCCCAGGAGAAATTCCCACCGTCGCACTGGCGTGGCCAGCAGCGCGTAAAGCGTCCGCTTGTCCATCTCTTTGTAAACCAGGCCTACGCCGATGAACACTGCGATCAACAGACCAATCACGCTGATCGCGCTCAAACCCAAACTTTTGATCACTATCTCTTCGATCCCGATCGAGATTCCCCCGACGAGGATCGCCGCGGCCATCATCAACAGCGCAAAGAAAACAAGGTTATACAAAACGCGGTCGCGCACCGCTTCCCGAAATGTGTTTAACGCTACCGCGCCCGCGCGCCTCATTTCCCGCTCACCTCGACGGCCGCTGCTTGCGCCCGGTCCGCCTCGATCAGGTGCATAAAGTACTCTTCGAGAGATGCTTTCACTTGCGCCACGGAAAGAATCTTCGCTCCCGCCCCTCGAAGCTGTTCCACCGCTGTGTACAACTCTTCTTCAGGGACTTGCAACCGGTAACGGTCGCCCGTCTTCGTGGCCTTCGCAATCACGGCTGCCGCGCTCGAGCCGCCTCCCGGCAACTCGAACAGAATCTCCATGCCCTGCGCTTTCATCCCGACCATCTCACCCGGCGCGCCAACGCCGCGCAGCTTTCCTCCGACAAGCACCCCAACGCGATCGCAGAGCATCTCTGCATCGGACAAAATATGCGTTGAGAAAAGTACCGTCCGTCCCTCCCTCTTCAATTCCAAAATGATGTCGCGCACTTCCCGCCGCCCGATCGGATCCAGCCCCGACATCGGCTCATCCAGAATCACCACTTTCGGATCATGCAGAATGGCCTGCGCCAAACCGACGCGCTGCAGCATCCCCTTCGAGTACTTGCGCAATTGAATCTTCCGCGCCGTCTCCAGGCCAACTTTCTTGAGCATGCGTGCCACGCGCTCGCTCCGGTCCGCCGCCGTCAAATCGTGGAACCTGGCAAAGTAATCGAGTACCTCCGCCGCCGTCAGGTAATCGTAAAAATACGGCTGCTCGGGCAGATAGCCGATATCGCGATGCATTTCGATGTCCGTGATCGGCTTCCCCAAAATGCTCGCCGTGCCTGCGTCGGGGAAAATCAAGCCGACAAGCAGCTTGATCGTCGTGGATTTTCCCGCACCGTTCGGCCCGAGAAATCCAAACACCTCGCCGCTCTCGACCTGCATCGTCAAGCCTTCCAGCGACCTTTTCTTTTTAAGGTGCAGGAACCCGTACGTGTAGTCTTTGGTCAGATTTTCGATTTCAATCGCTGCGCCTGGCATACTCTCATTCTTCGGATGCACGGCCCTATCGTCAATCCATCACGCCTAGCCATGTGCGCGGAGAGAAACTAGAGAGTCCGTGGCAGAAAGAAAATTAGTTCGTTATTAGGAATCGCTTCGAGTACTGCCGATTTGGACCAGCTCGGGCTGCGGCGACGGAGGCGCTATGGGCTTTGGTTTCAACGTTTGTGGGCCGCGCCAGTTGTCGATAATCCCCACCTGCTGCACGCAAGAGACGGTGCACATCGGCGCGCAATGTTTCGCCGTGTAGTATTCGCGATGCCGCATCTCATCCGTGTATTGCGACAGCGGAATCCCTGGGTACCCACGCTGCTGCGAGCACCAGTGCACCAACCCCTCCTCGCAAATGTACAGATACCGTGCGCCCGAACGGCAGCGCCAGTCATGCTCTTTGCCACGCGCCACGCTGTGCTGAAAGTCGTTGAATCGCGAGAACGACCTCTTCCCTAACGTCATAACTTCTTCGAAAATCTCCAACTCGCGCGGCCCCAGCGGCTTCAATTGGCCATTCCCGTCGTGAATGATTCCCACCGTGCTCGTAAATCCGAGTTCCACAGCGCGATGGGCAATCTTCAGCGCGTCCTCGGGGTCCTTCACACCGCTTCCCAACACCGAATTGATGTTCACTTGGAAAACGGCGAACTCCGCCAGCCATTCAAGGCGCGTATCCAGCGTCTTTAAGCTCTTCTTGGAGACTTCGTCTGGCACTAGGTTATCGATACTGATCTGCAGGTGCTCGAGCCCCGCCTCGTTCAGAGCGCCGATCCGCTCTTTGCTCAGCAAAAATCCGTTGGTG
>DATEWL010000179.1:0-3921 GCA_035258025.1 Candidatus Acidiferrum sp.
CACTTGAGTAAAGTATTGCCGCTTTGTTGAACGGCTTCCCTTTGACTTGGGTAGAAACGTTACGCCTACTCAAACTGTTCCAGATCCGTTCTCGAAGAATCGGCCCTATATCCAAGATGTTTAAGGATTTATTTAGAACTCTAGGTTTGCCCGAATAACCCCGGAGCTGCTTGAGGCCCGACGTAATTGGTCCCTGGCTTGCTCCACATAGAAAGCGAAAGCCAAATGTGCTTTCCCCAAACCCCGCGGGGATAGGCCAGATCAGGTGTACACCGGATATGCCCAGTCCCGGCGCCCCTGCGCCTCCGCGTTTGCCGATTGAGGATTCGTATCTCGAGCTGCTTGCTGACACGCTCGAAGGTTTAGATATACCTGCGCGTGGACAGTTCCTTCAGCGTTATTTCCGTACCATAACTCACCTCGATCTTCGCGAAGCTCAGTGTGTACAACTCTGGGATGAGATGCTTACGCGCCGCCGCGAACTTAGCGAACATATGGAGCGACAAATTTCCTTAAAAACGGCTCTTATGGACGTGCTTACCTCCGCAGGACTATTCCGTGTTCCCATTCTCATCGAGTACGACGAGCTGAAGAAGCTTCAGTTGAATGCCGTCACCGATCCCCTCACTGGCCTCTACAACCGCCGGCTATTTAGCGAAGCCTTCGAAAAGGAATTGAATCGCGCACGCCGTTACGGCCAGCCTCTAGGCCTGGTCATTCTCGATTTGCATCGCTTCAAGGAAGTTAACGATAAGCACGGTCATCCGCGCGGTGATGAAGTTTTGCGCGCTGCCGCCTCCACGCTGAAAAAAGCCCTGCGCACCTCGGACTCCGCATTTCGCATCGGCGGCGACGAATTCGCCCTCCTGCTCCCGCAGACCGATGCCGCCCAATCCCTCGCTCTGAGCCGCCGCGTTGGAACCGTTTTTGAAGAATCCATTGCGCACTTCCAAATAGGTGTAAGCGTCAGCATGGATCACGGCGTGGCTACGTTTCCCCAGGACGGCGACCAAGCCGATCTATTAATCCGCGTAGCCGATGAGCGCCTCTACCGCTTGAAGCACGCGAATCACGGCAAGACTCCCGCAACCGGCTCTCGCACTGAGCTTGCTTCGGCTCCCGCCGCGGAACCCGCAGCTCCGGCTCCTTCCGAACGCCAGTCTCCCGCTCCGAAGCCTATTCCGTTCGAATCCAAGCGCCCGTTAGAAAAACCGGATACTGCTATCGCCGCCGCAGCTTCTACAACTGCTTCAGAGATTTCCGGCAGCCATGCTCTCGCTGTCCCGCCGCCCGCCCGCGTCTACACTGTTCCGCGCAAAGCAGAGCGTGTCTCTATGTCCGGCACAAATGCTTACGCAGTCCTCGGCGATCAGGGCGTTCGTCGCGCCCGTGTATTAGATCTCGGTTTTGGTGGAGTTGCTCTCGAGCTGGAATCTCAGGAAGAAATCCCGGATAACATTCTCGCCGTGCTGCACGTGCCGATTCTTCCGCCGGTCCGCGTCAACCTGAAGCCCGTCTGGTTCCAGCGCACGACGCAAGGCGCCTATCGCATCGGCTGCGCTTTCGTCTCCTGAACGCCAGCCGCCTCAACACGAATCTAACTCTCGCACGAATTTCCCCAACGTCAGCCTCCCGTCTGCGTGAGATGCAACCGCAAATGACGCGAAGTAAAAAGTAGCGCCTGCTGCATATGCGCAAGGCCCAGCCCCCAACGCAACACTGCCTGTTCGGCTGAGTCGCCCTTGGCTGCTAGCCTGATCCATATCGCGAATTGTTTCTGAATTAGTTTCTCCTCGCTCCCCGAGTCGCCCATCGAGATGCTTCCCGGCGTCAAACAAAGTGTCGCCTCGAGAGTCTCCGCGGATCCCGCTTCCTTCAAGAGTTCAATCAGCTTCTCGATCAAAAGAAAATGCAGACTCCGATTGCCGCTGAGTTCCGCCTGCCGAAACTCGAGAACAATGTCCCCGAAACAAACTCGTCCGCTCGGCGATTCCTCCGTGGACGGTCCAGCGAGTGGCTGCGCAACACCAAAGAGCGAATCGTCGCTCTCAATTGCCGCAAGGAAACTCTTGGTGGCCAAGCCGGCTCCCACATCTCCAGCACGTGCGCCGGTCCCTCCAGTCCGTTTCGGCATCTCTCCAACCGCCTCTACGCGCATGCCTGCGAAGCTACGCGAAGGCACTTCACCCTGCAAGGGCAAACACTTGCGAATTCCAGCAAATCGTCGTCACGGACCATTCCTCCACTAATTCCCGCAGCCCTCCGATACTGCTAGAATCCCGCCTGGAGAACTCACTCCTGCGGAGGCCATCATGAACGAACCCACGCCAAGCCGTCCCTATTGGCCCGACTACCCCGCCATGCCAAAGGATCCATCCCAAGGCCTGAAACCCTGGAGATGGGCCCTGGAGCGCCTCGAAAAATCCCACAACTATTGGATCGCCACGACGCGTCCCGGCGGCCGTCCTCATCTCATGGTAGTTTGGGGAGTTTGGTGGGAAGATGCGTTCTGGTTCAGCACCGGCCCGAATACCCGCAAAGCAAAAAACATCGCCGCGCAAACTTATTGCTCAATCGGCACCGAGCGCGCCGACGAAGCCGTCATCCTCGAAGGCATTCCGCAGGAAATCAAAGACCGCGCCGTCTGGAAGCGCTTTGCCACCGTCTACAACGAAAAATATGGCGGCGAAGTCGAACCCATGCTCACAGCCTCGGAAGGCAACGTCTACCGCGTCGAACCGCAAACCGCCTTCGGCCAGGACGAGCACGCCACCAATTTCGCCGAATCCGTCACCCGCTGGCGCTTCTTGAAATCTTAGGCCTGTCCAAACAAAACTCCCATATCAAAAACAAATTCAAAAGCCTTCATCCGGGGCTGCGTGTAAACGTTCTTTCGCTCTCACTGCTTCGGCGCCTGGTTCCACATCTCCTGCTTCACCTTCCACTCTCCGCTCGCCTCGCGATGCAGCACCAACGCCATCTTTCCGCGCGAATCTATGACCGGCTTCCCATCCGGCGGCTGCACCACCTGATGTTCCGTAGCCCATTCCGAAGCCCAATCCCCCGAGATCTGAATATCGTGAAAATCAATTTCTTCCTTCACGACCTTGTATCCCGGCATCTGCGCCAGAATATTTTCCAACCACGCCACAATCGCCTTCTTCCCGATCAGAGGCGCTTCGCCAGGCATCAAGCTCACGCCATCTTCCGCCCACGTCGCAAATATCCCTGCGGTATCCATCTTCAGATGCATTTCGACATATCGCTTATTGAACGCTTCGATTTCTTCTTTTGCGCCGACCGTCACTCCTCCAAACGTACTACCCGCCATCCCTACGACTACAACTGCCAAAGCCATCCCGCGTATCCAGCTCATCGCCACCTCCAGCCCCGCTCACGACTCGTTTTGACCATATTTGGAAAAGCCGCCGACTTCCCCTATAATAGGCGTTCCTCGCGACCTAGCGACGCGGCTGTAGCTCACTACTTCAAGGGTGAGGCTCTTCCCCCGAACAACGGACAACCGTGCAGACCGGACGCGAACGAATGGAGCCTCATGAAACCCGGTATTCATCCCGACTATCACGCCGTCACCGTGCATTGCGCTTGCGGCCACAATTTTCAAACTCGCTCTACGATTAAGGGCGAAAGGCTAAATGTTGAAATCTGCTCCAATTGCCACCCTTTCTTCACCGGCAAACAAAAGCTGATTGACACCGCGGGCCGCGTCGAACGCTTCACCAAGAAATACGCCGACGCCGCTGCAAAAGTCGAAGCCTCAAAGACCGCCGCCGCAAAAAAGTAAAAGCTCGGTTTATCTCAACGATTCTCCTCAAAGGGGCAGACTCCCAAGTCTGTCCCTTATTCTTTACTTCTTCTCTGCGAGTCTCTGCGTTCTCTGTGCCTCTGCGTTATCTTTTT
>DATEWL010000180.1:0-2136 GCA_035258025.1 Candidatus Acidiferrum sp.
GACGCCGCTATACGCAAGTCGTAATTCTGTTTTAGTGCAGTGCGGATCAGCGTGCGAAGCTGTTCATCCTGAAATATGTCCCACCACTTTTCCTCCCCAAGCGGGACTATCTGTGGCGCCGTGTCTTGCGGTTGCGCTCCCTGTTCGGGAGCCTCCCCGCGGAATGAACCAGGCACCGCGACAGTAGGTCTCTTATATCTCGGACCCATCGTGCAGCCGGTAGCCAGAAGGGCGGCGACGCTCAGCAAGATAATGCGAAGTTTCATGTCAATCACCCTCCGCTGGTGCGATTTTCGGAGCAGCCAACGGTTCGCTCCTCTTGCCTGCGCCGGACCACTTCTCGACGAGGTAGAAGACGGCAGGGATGAAGAAAATACCGAGGAGGCTCGCAGCCAACATCCCGCCGATGACCGCCGTACCCATGATCTGGCGTGCCACGGCTCCAGCGCCGGAAGCAGTCCACAGCGGGACTGCACCTAGGATGAAGGCGAAGGAGGTCATTAAGATTGGGCGAAGCCGCAGGCGCGCTCCCTCCAGGGCCGCATCAGGCAAGGATTTGCCGTGCTCATATTGTTCTTTCGCGAACTCCACAATTAGGATTGCGTTTTTCGCGGCCAAGCCGATCAACATCACGAGACCGATTTGCGAGTAGACGTCGCTTTCGATCTGCACCATGTAAGTTGGCAGGAAAGCGGCTAGAATTGTGCGCCTCAGCCACAAAACGGCAAACGCTCCAAAAATCGCGACGGGAGTACTCAAAAGCACGCTGAAGGGGAGAGACCAGCTTTCATAGAGTGCCGAGAGGATCAGAAAGACGAATAGAAGAGAAAACCCGAAAATCGCGGCTGGCGGAATTCCTTCCTGGGCTTTCTTTTCCTGAAAGGACATGCCGAGGTAGTCGAAGCCCATCTCGTGCGGCATCGTCTTCCGGAAAACATCTTCGAGGGCGGCCATGGCCTGGTCTGCGCTATACCCGGGAGCGGCGGCGCCATTGATTTGGGCAGCGCGATACTCGTTAAAACGCATGGTGAATTCCGGTCCGTCGCGCGACTCGAAGCGCGTCATCGACGACAGAGGAACCATTCCCCCTTTGTCGTTGCGAACGTAGAACTGGCCAACATTTTCCGCCTGGGTGCGATAGTCGCCTTCCGCTTCGATGTAGACCTGCCATTGCCGGCCGAATCGGTTGAAGTAGTTGATGAAGTAGCCGCCCATGAATGCCTGCAGCGTCTGGTACACGTCCCTGACGGAGGCACCCTGCTTCATGACTTTTTCGCGATCCACGTCCGCGTACAGCTGCGGCACGCTCGAAAGAGAAGTGGTGCTGAGTCCCGCAAGTTCAGGGCGTTTCCGCGCCTCGGTGAGGAACGTCTTGAGATTCGACGACAGAAACTCGAGGTCCTTGCCGGCCCGGTCCTCCAGCACGAACGTGAATCCGCCAGACGTTCCAATACCAGGGATGGCCGGCGGAGAGAAGGAGAAGGCGATCCCTTCCGGCAGCGACGACAGATCCGCATTGATTCGTTGCTTGATGGCCTGGAGTTGCTCCGCGCGCGATTTCCGGTCGTCCCAGGGCTTCAGCGTCACGAAGAAAAAGGCGTTGTAGCTGGTGCGCACGAAGCTGAGCAGGCTGAATCCAACGACGCTGGTCGTATGCTCAACACCGGGTGTGTGGGCCAGAATGTTTTCGATTTTCGCGGCCACATCGTCGGTGCGCTGAAGAGACGCGGCAGTCGGAAGCTGAACGTTGACGTAGACGTAGCCCTGAT
The DNA here is from genome assembly GCA_035258025.1 of Candidatus Acidiferrum sp. Lineage (GTDB taxonomy): Bacteria > Acidobacteriota > Terriglobia > Acidiferrales > UBA7541 > Acidiferrum. The sequence goes on from DATEWL010000180.1 coordinate 1,770, forward strand.
CCTCATCCGGAAGAAAACTGGAGGGGACTTTGCCCCCGAACCAGGCGGCGGCAACCGCGAAGGCTGCCAGTAGAAGGAGCGGGATTGCACTCTTGCGAATCAGGAAGCCGCAAACCCGGACGTACCATTCCGTGGCATTCGCGAAGACACGATTGAACCAGCTGAAAAATGCAGCGAGCGGTCCGCGGGAGGACGTCTTTGGACGCAGCAGCAACGCGGCCAGCGCCGGGCTCAGCGTCAGCGCGTTGAACGCGGACAAAATAACGGACAATGCGATGGTCACGGCAAATTGCTGGTAGAGACGTCCGGTGATTCCGGGGATGAAGGCGGTCGGAATGAATACGGCGGAAAGAACCAGCGCGATGCC
>DATEWL010000181.1:0-12538 GCA_035258025.1 Candidatus Acidiferrum sp.
GGGCGCGCTTCATGCGAACGCCTTCCAGACGAAAAACACGCCCATCGATGCAGTGAACGCTCCTGCCAATCGCAAAAACATCTGTCCCCACGTCCACCGGTGCACCAGCCCGATCGAGATGCCCACGCCGTGCAGCAACCCCGTCGCGCAAACAAATCCCATACTGTAGAGCAATCCATTTTGCCCGGGGGGCAATTCCGTACCGTGCGCGTGGCCATGAAAAATCGCGAAAAATGCCACCAGACAGCCCGCTACCCAGAGAGGCGGTTTCAATTCAAGCAAAACCACTGCTCCTAGCAGAATCATCGACGCCGCAATTCCATATTCCGTTCCAGGAAGGGGAATTCCCATCAGCCCCATCATTGCGCCGAGCGCCATCACCATGGGAAACGCAACTGGCAAGACCCATACCGCAGGCGCTCTCAATTGCGCGCCCCACAATCCAACCGAGATCATCGCGAGCACGTGATCCAGCCCCGAAATCGGATGCCGCAATCCAGTAAGAAATCCGATCGCTTCGCCCTTCTCCACGTGTGCTTCGGCGCTCTGTGAAAAGCACAACGCCACCACCGCCAGCGGCAGGCAACGCGCCAACAAACCGGAAACCGGCTGCTTCATCGCGCCACTCCCAACAAGATCGCCACACGCTGTATGGTCCAGAACGCTCCAAGCGAGCCCACTGTGTAGCCGGGCAGTGCCTCCACCACGCGAGGCCAGCGAATCTCCAAGACGCGAAATGCGCGTTCCAGCAACAAAATCAAAATCACGAATCCGACTTGCCCGATCTCCACGCCCACATTGAAACTCAGCAGCGCCCATGGCAATTCGCTCGATGGCAATCCTGCGCTGGTCAGTGCGCTGGCAAATCCAAATCCATGGAGCAACCCGAATGCAAACGCCACCACCCAGGGGTGCCGTATGGTAAAGCTACTCTCTCCGCGCCACGACCTCACAATCTCAGGCCCGAGAAACAAAATACTCAACGCGATCGCGGCGTTGAGCGGCAGCGTTGGCGCGTTTGCGTAACCAAGCGTCGCAATCGCCAATGTGATGCTGTGCGCTACCGTGAACGCCGTGATCGTCTTCAGCAGCATCCAGCGGTTTTTCACGATCAAGAGCAGCCCTAGCACGAACAACAAATGATCCGCTCCAAACAAAATATGCCGGATACCCTGCACGATGAAGGTGCCGACGGTCGCTAGCTTGCCCACCGAAGGACTGACCTCGAACCAGGACTGAGACGGATGGACAATCGTGGTCCACTTTCGGCCATCCAGCAGTTCGACACGTACCAGAACATCCGTGATGGTGCCCTGAAGGCCAACGAAATCGATTCGCTTTCCAGCCAGGCCGGTTGGAATGTCAATCACACGGCGTTCGACGAGCGAATCAGTGAGTTCTTGCGTGGTCGGTGCAATAACGTTTTTCGCGTCAGGGGGCAGTTGCAGCACAATCGGGAGACGCATGCCGGCATTCACCGGAGTGCGCCACACAACATCGTAATGGTCAGGAGAGCTTTCCTTAATCTCTAGATACGCAGGCCGCGTCTCGTGGGCCCTGCAGGACGGAACGAACGCCGCGGCGGCAATCAGCATCAACGCCACGAACCAATGTCGGGACGCGTTCATGGCGCTAACGCCGGCCCAGCTTTGGGCTCAGCTTCCGGCGGTGGCTGAGGTGCCGAAACCTCATATTTCTCGCGCATCTTGGCGTACGCTTTTTGCCATTCGATGGCCTTCTGATCCGCCAGCCACGCGGTCTTCACGTCTGGCTCAACTTCCTCGAACGCGGGGATTCGTCCTGGCGTAATCGATTCGATCCACACCAAATGCCATCCGTAGCCCGATTCGATCGGACCTTGCCACATTTTCGGCTTCAACTTATACAGGCCGATGGCGAACGCTGGCCCAAACTCCTTTGCGAGTTGATCCGGCGCGCGGTCGCCGTAATAATCTTGAAACATAAAGGGATCCGCTAATTCCTTGCCCAGCGGACTGCCTTCCGGTTTACCTGCGATTTTATTCAGCGCGGCGAGAGCGTCGGCCTGCGCGTTTTGCCCCCGGCGATCAAACCCGAAAAACAGATGGCGAAACGTAGCGCGGTCCGCCAGCGCAAACTTCTGGGAATTATTGGCGTACCAGGCTTTCAACTCATCGGTGCTTGGCTCATGCGCCGAGGCCACATCTTCCGACAGGAACTCCATTTTCTGCGCCATGCGCCGCTTCACGATGGTGTCATCCTTATCCAGTCCCATCGCCAATCCTTCGCGGTACAACACTTCTTGTCGTATAAAACTTTCTACCAGTCCGCGAAATTCCTCCGGCGTCGGCTGCCTGTGCCACTGCGACACAAATGACATGTCCAACTGCCTCAAGTCGTCCAGAGTCAAAGCGATCTGATAGTTTCCGTTGCTCGCGCGGCCTCGCTCTATCCACGAATAAAGCCCGAACAGCGCGAGACCAATAACCAGAAAATGTACGAGGGGTTCACGAACTGCTTTGCGAAGAATCGCCACAAAATAATTACGCAGCCCCGGTCTTGCGACCGCGGGCTGCGTTTCTTGCATCACCGATGTTGTCGAACTCATTTCTAGTCCAAGGCCTTGTCAATTCTTCTCATTGCGTCCGGCTTATCGTTCTCGTTTGGGTTATGGCTTGGCTTTTACTGGCTCAAGCAAATTGAGGACCGGCGGAATGATCTCGTAGTTTGCGTAACCGAATTCATTGCTCCGCGCTCCATAATACTTATCCCCGAGCTTGTACACGGTGACTTCAAACGGCGTCTGTTGCAACCAGGTGACGATTTTCCCGTTCTGTATGGCGTATGCGGATGACATGCCCGAGTAGGCGGTTGCTGCCACGTTGCCAACCTCGCTGGGCAGCTGCGCATTTCGTCCAACGTTAATCACGAGGTACTGCCCTTCCTTGTTGTAAATGACTTTCATGAGTCCACCGGTGACGTTGTTCCGCACCCAAGTGAACTTATTCACCACCAAGGCTGTAAGTTGCGCATTGGTTAGCGCCACGCCGCCCTTTTGTTCCAAGGCTGCCACGCTGAGCCCTGGCTGCGCTTTCTTGCGATCTTCCTCCGAAGGCGTGTACCAGATCGGCGAGCTCCACGCCCGCTCCTGAACGGTCGCGGCAACAACGTCGGGGATCGGCACACCCAATTGATGCGCTTGAATCGTGGTCCAGCGAGGTGTGGGAATCTCCAGCGCGCGGGCGTAGTAGAACGCATGGAGACTCGGATCGAATTCCGGGTCCGTCCACACGGTTTTCAGTTCCGTGGAGCCGATGGTATTGGTGTAGGTGGCGTTCGCCAGGTCCACGGTGCTTCCGATGGACGGAACCTTGCCGCTCGCTACATCCGGCTTGCGGTCGCCGGCCCACACCACATCGAAAATCTTCTCGAAGCTCTGGCCGCTCTTCGTCCAGCCCTTCACGATCTGGATTCTATCCAGGTTTCCCGAGGTTGGATCCTTCACTGCCCACACGATGAACGTTGGCGCCTTACTGTCCATCTTTTTCAGGTCGCCACCCATGGGTACGCCTTCTTTATAGCCGGTCTTTACCCAATCCCTATCCTCGACATCCGAGCTTTTGTAATTCCAGCCCCCAAAAAAACGCAACTTAATATGCGGTCCGCTGGCAGCAAAGGTCTCTTTGCGCTGCATCGCTTCAAAGATCGAGGCGCGCGTGTTCTCTTCCGCCCAAACGCCGCTCACACCCGCAGGATTTTCATAACGGGCATCCAGACCTGCAAAAATATGGCCGGCCATGCGCACTTCGGGTGTGCCATCATTCTCGCCATGGCCACCATAGAAGTTGTCCTGCCGGTAGGGTGTGCCCGTATTATGAGAGTCTGATCCTCCTACGACTCCGAACTTGTATGGGTTATATCCCTTGTTGTCTTGCATCGACAGCCCATCTTTCAAGGCCTGCCGCGCATAGCTTCCCACGATGTGATCGAAGCGGCCCTGCGGCTCGCCTAATAAATAGGTAAGAATCTCGAAATTCGAAAATTCGTCATTCGGCGACAACGCCGGGTGCGTTTCCGAGGACCCCTTAATCTGTTTCATCTCGATCAGACGCTCGTTGCGATCTCTCGACTCCGCCCATGCCGCATCGATCGGCCTTCCATAGCTGTCTACGTCTATGGGGTACATGTGGCCGTCGCTCAAATTGGCATTGTGCGAAATGGCCAGCAGTTCATTCCCGGCCTTGCGCTGTACGTCCATCCATTTCCATAAATCTTCCGGATGCGCAGAATCCAGCGAGCTGAATGGCATTTCTGGGACCTTGGCGCAGTCTTTGAAAAACACGTTGCGGTGCATATTTCGGTAATCAGGTGTAGAGGTCCACTCGTAGGAGCAGAATGCCGTGAATTTGCCAGGTTGGTTGGCCTCGTCCGCGGCCTTGTTGTTTTCCTTCCAGACGGTTCCCGCAACCTCCGGTTTCACCAATTCTGGGACCGGTTTGCCTTCGATCATGGTGGTGCCGAGCCAGAAATAAATTTTTTGGATGTCCGATGGTTGGTGCACGATCAATTTCTGTGCAATCGGCAACTTGCTGAGCGGCGAAGAAGGATCGTTGGAGAGCCGCACTACTCCTGCGTATTCCGAATGGTCGGTGACACCGGCCCAATCCAACGGAGTATCAATTTTAATGTCATAACCGAGCGGATGTTTTATCGTTTCGCCCTTCCAATACTTGTACGCGTCCGCCGGACCGGTTATGTGGTTGCCAAAAATGTACGCGTCAAACGACCAGCTCGTGTGCTGGTGCGTCTCGCCGAAATATGCCTCGCGGTCTGGGTTCCGCTCCGGCCTCGCCGGGGTCGCACTAGTTACCGGAGCTGCGGCAAGAACGACGCTTTCCGCCACCGGGTGCGCTCCGTTCGTATTCATCTTCGACCGCGCCACCGCAACAAACAATACTGCCAGCACCGTCGCCACAAAAATCATCAGGATTGAGGGATTTCTTATAGTCCGATTCTTCGTGCTCATGTTTGCCCCATTCTTTTTTGACCGAAAGTGAGCATGCCGCCACAGCTAAAATGTTCCTTTGAACCGTAGAATCTAAATTGTTCTTCTCTTCTGCAACGCACACGACGACCGTTACGACCTTTATGCCGGCGATTTTTCGCCGCTATGTCTTTGTTTTTGATTGACATAGCGTTTTTGCGGGCTCGGTTCCGATCAGGCCGGAACGCCTAGTTTCAACCCGAGGCACGCGTGTAGACGACCAGCCTATAGCACCGGGCCGCCCTGAAAACTGTCAAAACTTACAGTGCGCACGGAGGTCGTCTGAGCTTCGCGGGACCGTCCCTAGATCAGGGCTCATCCGTAAGCCACTCGCTGCGATGAATATGAGCGCGCCAGGAGCCCAGGCGCGAAGTTGTTCGGAAGTCCCGTTGTGGGAAGATTCTGTTGCGAGGGCTATTTTGCCGCGAGCCGCGTTGCAGAAGGCTCAGGTGGCACGTGCTGCGCAGCGGTTGCTGGTGGGGAACACCTGTCCTGCGGGCCAGTTTACGGTGTTTGCGGAAGAGGCCGATGATTGCGGTATGAACGGAACAACCTCTCCAACACACCGGCGCAGCGGGCGGGCGTTTCACAAGATGCGGTTGCAGGCGCAAGGCCGCGCGCACAACGGGAAGAAGTTCAAAGAGTCGTGCGAGACCGTGGTGGTGAACGCGCACGGCGGCTTGCTGATGATGAAGCATGAGATTGATAAAGGGGAGATGCTCGTATTGACAAACCCGGAGACGCTGGAAGAGCAGGAGTGCCGGGTGGTGTATCAGGGAGAGCCGTGCGAAAGAGGGCAGAGAATTGGAGTGGAGTTTTTGACGCCGGCGCCGCGGTTTTGGGGATTGGAATTCAGCGAAATGGCATCGCGGGGAGACGAAGCGTCAGCTGTTCACTAGCCTACGAAGGCGGGCCCTTACAGGGTAAACACATCCGCCACTACAGACACTCGCAAGCAGACGTCAATCATTCCGTTCGCAATTTTCCATCACTAAGTGTTTGCGGAAGCGCTCTGCGTTTTTGAGGCGGCTGTGACTGCCCGACCGCGTCGGATAAGCCAATCTCCCAGGCGCCAGAGCAGCAGAACGGTGACGATTGCGCCGTAGGTTAGCGGGCGCAGGACCGCGGATTTCACCAGCCAGTAGTAGTGAATCACACCACAAATGACGCTGATATAGATGAGACGATGGAGCATTTGCCAGCGGCGTCCGCCGAGGCGGCGAATCCATCCGGCGGTGGAAGTGAGCGCAAGCGGAATCAGCAGAATAAAAGCGGTAAAACCCACGGTGATGAAAGGACGCTTGGCGACGTCCTTCCACATTGCCGCGAGATCGAAACTCTGGTCAGGGCCAAGGTAGGTGAGGAAGTGGAGGCAAGCGTAGAAAAAGGCGAATAGGCCTATCATGCGGCGAAAGCGAATCAGTTCTGGAAGCTTTAGAAGCTTGCGCAGCGGCGTGATGCAGAGAGTGATAACGAGAAAGCGAAGCGTCCAATCGCCAGTGGTGTGCTGAAGAGTCTCGACTTGGTTTGGGCCGAGGTTTCCTGTGAGCGAGCGCCAGACAAGGAGGCCAAACGGCACGAGGCAAAGAATAAAAATGGGGACTTTGGTCCACTTGTTGGAGAGGAGCGTGGGCACGCTTCGCATCAGCCTCAGTAATATTTCTTCAGGTCCATGCCGGTGTAGAGGCTGGCGACCTGATCCTGGTAGCCGTTGAACATGAGGGTGTTGCGCTTGAAAATTTCGCCGAGGCGGCGCTCTTTGGCTTGCGACCAGCGCGGATGATCGACGTTGGGATTCACGTTGGAATAAAAGCCGTATTCGTGAGAGTTGGCGAGATTCCAGGTCGTGGGCGGTTCCTTGGTGACAAATCTAATTTTGACGATGGACTTGATGCTCTTGAAGCCGTACTTCCAGGGGATGACCATGCGCACGGGCGCGCCGTCTTGATTCGGGAGCGAGTCGCCGTACATGCCGACGCAGAGTAGCGTTAGAGGATTCATGGCTTCATCGAGGCGGAGGCCTTCCACATAGGGAAAGTCGATGCCGCCGTATCTGGCTTCGGGCATTTGGCCTGGATCGTAGAGCGATTCGAACGCAACGAACTTTGCTTTGTCGGTGGGCTGCACGAGATTGGCGATGACGCTGAGAGAAAAACCGATCCAGGGAACGACGATGGACCAGCCCTCGACGCAGCGATGGCGGTAGATGCGTTCTTCGAGCGGAGCTAGCTTAAGGATTTCGTCCATGCTGAACTTGCGCTTGGTTTTGACTTCGCCCTCGACGGAAACCGTCCAGGGTGAAGTGCGGAATTTTTGGGCGTTCTTCGCGGGAGCACTTTTATCGACGCCGAATTCGTAGAAATTGTTGTAATGAGTTACGTCTTCGAGAGTGTTAGGTTTTTCGGCAGTGCTAAAGGGGCTTTTTACCAAGCCGGAGAATTTCGCTGCGGCGTAGACGCCTCGTGACGGGGAGGCGAGCTCCAGAAGATTTTTTCCGGCAAAAGCGGCGACGCCGGCGATGCCCATGGCTTGGAGGAATTTGCGCCGGTTAAAATAGAGCTCTTTGGGCGTGACGTCGGCGTAGGTAAGTTCCGGTTTTCTTTGAAGCAACATCTATCCCTTCCTATTTCCATCCAAAAAGGCGCAGCAACACTCACTTATATACTACGCAGGTACACATAGGTTGGATGCACGAATTTGTTTAAGGATTCCTGGACCGGAATCACTGTTTTGTGCGGAGCTAACGGTGGCCGTGCAAGTGGTTGAGCACAGTCTGGGCAGCGAGAACGCCATGGTATTGGGCTTCCTCGAAGATGGAGATGCTGCTTAGGTCGGAATTGGCGAACAGGATTCGGCCCTCGCGGCGAGTGAGGCGGCGGCGCTCTCCAGAGAAAACCGAGCCGACAGCGGGGCGGATCATGGCGTGACCCATGCGCATGACGTCGATACGCGAGACGCATTGGCGAATGTCGGAGTGGACATGTTCAAGGTCGTGGAGGATGGCTTCTTTCCAATGGTCCCAATCTTTATCAAGCAGAAGCTGGCGGTTTTGTACGGGCGTGCCGTCGGCTAGCGCCCAATAGAAGGTCCAGACGGTACGCTCGATGTGCGTGCGGAGACTTTGATGCGTGGCGTCGACGTAGCCAAGCGTGGGCGAGTCAAGAAAGACGGTGTCCCAGGTGGGTTCGGCGCCGCGGGAATCGGGGAGACGTTCGAGCGTGAGGTTGGCGGTGAGCCAGGGGGAATAGACAAAATCGTGGAGGCGGGGAAAGCCATCGACCAGGTATGGAGCGAGAAATGTAGGTGCGGCGAAGATTGCGAATTCGGATTGAAATTCGGTGTCGCCCGCGAAAACGCTGACGCCGCGTTTTGTTTCGGCGATGCGACGGACCATTTGATCTGTGCGGACATTTTCGCCGACACGTTCGAGAAGGCGGCGCGTGATCCAGCCGTTGCCTTCGGGCCAGGTGAGCGGGCCTTTTTCTTCGGTTTCGCGTGAGGAAAAATAATGGACGCCGGCCCACGCGGAGGTGTCTTTGGCGAGCGCGCCGTAATCGTCGCGGCAGGCGTAGTTCATGTACCAGTTCACGAGGCGCGAATCGCAGCCTTGCTGCTGGAGCCAATCGGAAAAAGAGAGGCGATCCAAGTCCTGGAGTTTAGAGGAGCGGCCGAGTTCGAGTGGGATTGTGAATTCACCGCTGGCGCGGAATTTTGAAAAGAGATCTTCGAGATGTTGAAACTGGTCGCGATCCTTTTGTGTGAGTCCGATGGCGGGCTCAAGGCCGTCCTGCCACCGACCGTAGAGAAAGAGGCGCTCTTGCGGCGCGAAGCAGAGGTTGCGCTCCTCCCACTGGCCATTTTTCAGGACGCCGAGATCTTCGAAGAGTTCGCGGACGTATTCGGCTTGGGGACCTGGGACGGGAACATAGTGCGCGGCCCAGGGATAGGCGGTGACTTCGTTTTCGCCCCAGCGAGCGTTGCCTCCAGCTTGCGGATTCATTTCGAGCAAAACGAAATCGGTGAAGCCGCGTTTGCGCAGGCGCCAGGCAGCGCTCAGGCCGGCTATGCCGCCGCCGACAATTACGATCGGAAATTTCTCGATGTGCTTGGCGGGAGGAAAAGACGCGCGGTCGCGCAGGAGATGACCCATTTGAAAGGAATCGTTGACGAAGGAGCCGGCGATGGGGCGGTCCGTTTTGAGGGAGAGTCCGACGAGGGCGGCACTTCCAGCGCGGAGAAACTTGCGGCGGCCAACCTTCAATGACTGATGTCCTTCCAGTCGTTTTCGTACATCCGGACGAGGACCTGGCTGTTCAGTTGATTGGGAGGCATGGGGAGCGGGGCCATGTCCGGCGGAAATTGGAAAAGAGCGGGCAAGCCTTCGACGTTGATGAAACGGAGACCACTGGGCAGAGAAGTTGGAGGAATGTATTCGTGAGTGGAGGCAAGGACGAATCCCCACTCGCCGAAGCTCGGAACGTAAACGTGATACGGATACGTTTGCAGGCCAGCCTGCTTGAGCGTTTGCGCGATGCACCAAAAAGAGTCGCGGGCGAACATCGGCGACGTGCTTTGCACGACCATGAGGCCTTGGGCGCTGAGGTGGCGGGCTGCCGCGCGATAAAACGCGGTGGTGTAGAGCTTGCCGAGCGAATAGTTGGTGGGGTCTGGAAAATCGATGACGATGAAATCGAAACTGTCGGTGTTCGAATCGACCCAGGGAAATGCATCGGAGTTGATGATATGAACGAGCGGCGAGAGGAAGGATTTGTCGTTGAGCTTGGTGAGCATGGGATGCGTGGAGAACAGTTTGGTCATCTCGGGGTCGAGATCGACGAGGGTGATGCTTTCGATTTTGGGATATTTCAGTATTTCGCGGACGGCGAGGCCGTCGCCGCCGCCAAGAACCAAAACTCGGTGCGGAACGGGAACAGCGGCGAGGCCGGGATGGATGAGAGCTTCGTGGTAGCGGTATTCGTCGCGGGAGCTGAATTGCAGGTGGCTGTTGAGAAAGAGGCGAAGATCGTCTTTGAAGCGAGTCAGGACGAGATGCTGATAGCGCGTGTCACGAGCGAAGATAATGTCGTCGGCGTAGATGTTGTCCTCGGCAGTGGCGGTGATGCGGCGAGCATCCGCCATGCCGATTCCTAACGCGCATAAGACGACGACGCAGGCAATGCGCAGGGTACGCGTGCCGGAAAGTTGGTTGGAGAACAAATACGTGGTCCAAAGCGCAACGCCGGCGTTGACGAGACCAAAAAGCATGGCGGAACGGACGAGGCCGAGCCGCGGCACGAGAAGAATGGGAAATAGCAGAGAAGCGCCGAGAGCGCCGAGATAGTCGAAGGTGAGGACGTGGGCGATGACGTCGCGGAACTCATAGCGGTCGCGCACGATACGCATGAGCAACGGAATTTCCAGTCCGACAAGGACGCCCATGACGATGACCAGGGCGTAGAGAATCAGTTCGAAGCCCTGCGTGAAGGCGAAGGCCAGCATCAATAGCGCGGAAGAAAAACCGCCGATCACGCCGAGCAAAAGCTCAATCCAGACGAAACGATAGACGAGGCCGCGATTTAAATAACGCGAGAGAGCGCTCCCAATGCCCATCGCGAAAAGGTAGGTTCCGATGATGGTGGAGAACTGGAAGACGCTGTCGCCGACAAGATAGCTCGCAAGAGTGCCTGCGACGAGCTCATAGATGAGCCCGCACGCTGCAACCAGCAGCACGGAAATGAAGAGCAGTATGCCCATGCGCTAATGAATAGCCGCGGCAATGATGATGCAAATGCCGAGCGACATGGCACCGACCAGAATGGCCAGCGCCATGTTGTGCTCTTGCACGATTTCCTTCCAGAGATGATAGGGCGTGAGTTTATCCATCACCAAAAACGCGATGATGAAGATGAGCATGCCGATAAACGCGAACACGAGTGCAGCGATAACGTTGCCGAGCGGAACGAGGTTCATCTTATTTGCCTCCGGTGTAATGGTGATAGAAGCCGTAGACGGAACGATAGGAGCCGGGATTATCACGAACGGACTTTGGAACATTTTTCAGCTGGTTGACCCTGTCGAGGCTCCAGCCCTGATATTGAGCAAAGCCTGTGCCTCCGAGGACCAGGAATCCATACGCGAGATAGAGTTTTCTGAACATTTATGATTACTCCGTGTTTCCGATTTGCATGGGAGGATGATCGCTCTCGGACCATCGCGCGCGTTCGAAACTGATGGAGCGCCAGGTGATGGCGATGGCCGGAAGCAACAGCGCCAGAAAAGCAATGCCGAAAAAACCTGGGACGGTGACGTTTCGCTTCACTTCCACTGAATAGGAGATAGGACGGTGATTGGTATCGACCTCGGGTTCAATGCGCAAATAATAATGACCGGCAGGAACGCTGGGGATGACGACCGAATCTTTTGTGCTTCCTTCAGACCAGGAGCCGTCGCTGTCAGAGCCGTAGTAGTAACTGACTTCGCGGCCGAAGTCCCAAGCTTGTCCGGTGTCTTGATTGATCAGCGCGTAATTGAGATAGATCCAGGAGTTTGAGACATTGGCGGAAGTTGTGACTTCCACATTGGAGGTCCGGCCCGCCAAATCGAACGGCTGGGTGACGAAGGAAGCTTCGCCCTTCGGTTCACCGGAGTTAAGTAAATAAGTGGATTCGAACGCCGTGCCTTTGTTCGAAATGAGATCAAATCCGGCCATCAGCACGACCAGGAAAATGGCGAACGCGAGAAAGGCGCCCCAAATGCCTTTGACATTTTCGCTGACCGGCGACGGCTGATTTTCGTAGACGCCGACCGCTTCCGGCGGGGCCCCCGGCAGATTGAATGATTTCCAGATATCGGCGCCATACATGTACTCGCCGAGAGACCAGGTCACTTCGTTGGCGCTTTTTTCCGCGGAGAGGACACGCGGCGGCTTGACGTATTCGGTGACCGCCGCATGTTCGCCGACGCGTACCTGCCAGGGAAATTCGCCCAGGACGAAGTTTGTTGTGGCGTCGGAAGATTGAAAGTGCTTGTAGATCTCACCGAGGTAATTGGCCGATGCGAACTGGACGATAGGAAGTTCCTTGCACACGCTGATGTCATTCCAGTGACCGTTATATTCGGTGAGATAGCGAATGGGCTTATACGGATTGAAGAGGACATATTCGTGCCAGTAATAGCTGATGCCCTCCACTTTGATACCGCGCCGTTGGAAGCCGATGACTTCGTAATCGGTGCCGCGAAGTTTGCCGCGCGTGCCGAGCGGAATGAGGGGCCGCACTTCGCCGGTAACAGCCTCGAATTTCTGCAGGATCTGAAGATTCGGGTCTTTTGCATCCAGAATGGAATGGCAGCTCTCGCAAACGACGGTTTCGGCGTGCCCGAGCGCGCGCAAAGTGATGGCTGCTCCGCATTGCGGACAGTTCAACGCTTTCGCTTGCGGCTTTGGCGGAGTCGAGAGTGGCGGCGTTCCTGCGCTCATCACCAACCCTCGAAGCTGCGGAGATTTTTGAGCTTGAG
>DATEWL010000182.1:0-3779 GCA_035258025.1 Candidatus Acidiferrum sp.
TTCAAGCAGCGAACCACCGACCAATACGGCCGCTTTGATATCCGCGGCATCGCGCCGGGAGATTACAAACTTTTCAGCTGGGAACAGGTGGAACCGAACGCATGGGAGGATCCGGATTTTCTCAAGCAATTCGAAGCGAAGGGTCAGAGAGTTAGTTTGCAAGAGGGCGACGTCAAGTCGATGGATCTCGTCGCGATTCGCTCCGCAAGTCACGAGTAAATGAAGCAGTAACTGAAATTTGAAAAGAATTACAGCGGTTGGCGCGAGGAGCGCACGAAGTCGCGCAGCACGGTCACGTTCGGGCCATACGCACCGATGCGGCCTGCATCGACAGGTAAGCCAAGCTGCTCGGCTTGATCGAGGTTGACGCCGGCGTCGTCCAGCTCAGACAAACTAAAACCTTGCGCGGGCAGCACGCGATTCAACCCCGTCGGATACACGGGCCGCGGCGGGCGGTGACGCTGCCAAGGACGGCGCGCCAGTTCATAGAATTGCTGCCAATCGCGTTTGTGCCACGTTGTCATCGTTCTCTTTGTTGATACGTCCTCTTCTGCCGTTTGGATGCACGGAGCGGCCAGAAGGTTCGTCTCGAATTCATCAGGCATTGCTTGTACCACCCGCAGCCCTCGAAATTACGAATCCCTCGCTGGGGAGGCTGGCTGCCAGGAGCTCAACATACTTCACATTGGGCGCCTTGCGTCATATTCCTTGCCTACTGTTTCAAACACGTTACCGGGTGATTTGTTTCGCGTGCGGCGGCCCCGGTTGCGAAGACGGCTGCTCGGTCTCTAGACGGTGGCGGGAGCGTCCGTTAGGCGCGGGATACTATACGCAACGGCAAACTTTCGCCAGTGGAGAACTCGCGCGATTGCGCCGTCGCCTATGTGTGACCACGAAGAGAGATCGCCTTCTTATGCTGCCCAGCCTGCGCGATATCGAAGCAAGATTCACAAGCAGAAGGAAGCCGCTCCACTCGACGTCCACATGGACCTACTTCTATAGACGCACTTCTGTCCCAAATGTTGCAAGAGAACGTACCAAACACACACACGGCTATACCTGAGGATTTCGAGGAAGGTTTCAAGCGGCATCCCGAGGGAAAGAGACGCCGCTTTTCAATCTGGAAGGTCTAATTACCAGCGGTTCCCGCGGTCTCCACGATCTCCGCCACCGCCGCCGCGTCCGCCACCACCACCGCCGCGACCGCCGCCACCACCGCGTCCGCCGCCACCGCCGCCGCGACCACCGTAGCCACCACCGCCGCCACCAGGACGGCCGCCGCCACCGCCGCCGCGCTCAGCTTGCGGCCGCGCTTCATTCACTACCAGGTTCCGCCCGCCGAAATTTTGCCCGTTCAGCGAGTTCACCGCGCGATCAGCATCTTCGTCGCCCTGCACTTCCACGAAGGCAAAACCACGTGATTGACCCGTGAAGCGGTCACGAATGAGATTGACACCCGAGGGGGTAACGCCTACTTGTGCGAACCATTCCTGAAGCTGCTCTTCCGTCGCGGAAAACGGAAGGTTGCCGATGTAGAGCTTCTTCACCTGCCCACTCCTTCTGCCCGGAACCCAAGTGAGAGTCGCGGAGCGCGCTGAAGGACAGCTATCGATCACGGGCAGTCGGGGAAGCCGAGCCACCGCGGGGCGAGACCGGCACTTCAGCGGTCAGAGGCATCCTCTCGAAAATTAACCCCTTTTGCAATGGGAAAGAGTCTAGCCCCCGGTCTCGGCAAGTCCCGTCAAGTGAACTCCGCTTCCGCGATTTATTCTGCGGCTCAACGCGCGCGGTTGAAGCACCGGCACTCGCTGAATAGTGGTAGGATGCGGCCAATTCGGTTCCTAACAGGAAAACAGAAGATATGCGCGGCACCATGATGGATTTTCCGTTGACGCTGCCCTCGATTCTCGAGCGATCGAGCAAGCTCTTTCACCGCGTCGAAATCGTCTCCCGCAAACCAGACCGTTCCATCCTTCGTACTACTTATGGCGATTTCTACCGCCGCGCTCGGCGACTCGCCAGTGCGCTCACCAAGCTGGGTTTGCGTCCCAGCGATCGTGTCGCTTCCATGATGTGGAACCACTCCGGACACCTCGAAGCCTTCTTCGGCGTGCCATGCGCTGGCGGAATTCTTCACACGCTGAACCTCCGACTCCACCCGCACGAAATCGCTACCATCGTCAACCACGCAGCCGACCGCTTTCTTCTTATTGATGACGTGCTACTTCCGACGCTGGAAAAGTGCCGCGCCAATGTATCTTTTGAACGCGTCATTGTCGTCCCCTATTGCGGCACTCCCGTCGCTCTCCCGAACGGCGCGTTGAACTACGAAGAACTGCTCGCTGACGCCAGCGAGGACTTTCAATACCCCGCCATCGATGAAAACGATGGCGCCGCCATGTGTTACACCTCCGGCACCACTGGCAACTCGAAAGGTGTCCTCTACTCGCACCGCGCCCTGGTCCTGCATTCGTTCGCTGAGCTCGGAGTCGATTCCTTCGCGATCAGCAACCATGACACCGTTCTCCCCGTGGCCCCCATGTTTCACGCCAACGCCTGGGGATTACCCTATTCCTGCACGATGGCTGGGGCGCGCCTGATTCTGCCGGGGCCGAATGTCGATCCAGAAAGCGTCCTCGATTTGATCGGTCAGGAACACGTGACCATCGCTTGCGGCGTTCCCACCGTCTGGCTCGGCGTGCTCGCTGCGCTTGAGAAAAATCCGGGCCGCTGGAAGTTCGACTGGTCCGTTCGCATCGTCATCGGCGGCTCCGCCCCGCCAGAGCGACTCATGCGCGCTCTCGACAAACACAATCTCCACATCCTCCACCTGTGGGGCATGACCGAAACCACGCCGCTTGCTACTGTCGGCAAACTCAAACGCCACATGGGCGAATGGACCGACGACCAGCAATACGAAGTTCGCGCAAAACAAGGCTGGCCCGCCCCCTTCATTGAACTCCGCGTTATGCGCCCGGAAGGTTCTGAAGAGAAGTCCGTCGAGGCTCCCCGCGACGGCATCACGCCCGGCGAACTTGAAGTGCGCGGTCCGTGGGTCGCCGCCAGTTACTACAATTCACCCGACCAGGCTCATCGCTGGACGGAAGATGGGTGGTTCAAAACAGGCGACGTCGCCACCATCGATGACGAAGGCTTCGTTAAGATTGTCGACCGCGCCAAAGATCTCGTGAAGTCAGGCGGTGAATGGATCAGCTCTGTCGACATTGAGAACACGCTGATGGGTCATCCCGCCGTTAAAGAAGCCGCGGTAGTCGGCGTCCCACATCCCAAATGGCAGGAGCGCCCGCTTGCGGCCGTCGTCCTGAAGGACGGCGCACAAGCCACGCCGGAAGAACTTCGCGCCTTTTTGGCTCAATCCTTCGCCAAGTGGCAGCTTCCCGACGCTTTTGTCTTTGTCGAAGCCTTGCCCCGCACTTCTGTCGGCAAATTCAAAAAGACCACGCTACGCGAACAATTCGCCAACTGGAACTGGGAGCAATAATCTCGGCCTGTATTTTTTTCTGCGCGCTGTCTCGGGCTTTGTGCCCTAGCAATTTTGCAATGCCTAGCCGGGTTGAGCGGCGCTCGTAGCCGTGCCCCCCACTTCCTGCGTCAAAATGATAGGATTCAGCAGAACACTATGCGACGAATCGCATCACGCGTTTCTCAACTGAATGGCGAAGGCGCGCTCGCCGTCTATTCCCGCGCGAAAGAACTCGAACACGCGGGGCGGTCGATTATCCACTTGGAGCTTGGCGAGCCGGACTTCCACCCGTCCG
>DATEWL010000183.1:0-2799 GCA_035258025.1 Candidatus Acidiferrum sp.
CGCCGCGCCTAGGATCGTCGCCGAATAATCGGACCCACCGCGACCGAGCGTCGTCAGCTTTCCCTCCGTCGTCGCGCCGAGGAATCCAGTCACGATCGGCACAATTCCCTTGTCCAACATCGGCCGCAACCGCACCTCGCATTCTTCCCGCGTACGATCCATCAACGGTTCCGCGCCTCCGTGGAACGCATCCGTAATAATCACCTCCGTCGCATCCACGGATTCACTCTGCAAGCCAAGCTCACGCACCGCTCCCGCCACCAGCGGCGCCGACAGCCGCTCCCCCAAGCTCGATATCGCGTCTAGCGTTCGCGGCGTCAACTCACGCAGCAGCGCCGTTCCCTCAAACAGTCTGCTCCCTTCTGCAAATACTTCCTCCATCTCCTCTCGGACAGATTTGCGCGCGTTGTCATCGTGAACCAAAATCTTTAGCGTCTCTTCATGCTGCGCGCGCAGCGCCGCCAGAACCGTCGCTCCCTGGCCGTTCTCGCCGGTTCCCGCGTGCTTCGCCGCTTCGATCAACCGGTTCGTCACCCCGCTCATCGCGGAAACCACCGCGACGCAGGTTCCTCCCTGTGCACCGTCTGCGATGATCTTCGCCGTCCTCGCGATGCACGCCGCGTCCCCCACCGACGTCCCGCCAAATTTCATCACCTGCAATCGCGCGCTCATTTCCTTCAGCAGTCCCCGCTTCCTTTCAGATTTATCTTGTCAGTTTACCTTGAGTATCGGTTGTCTTCGTTCAGAGGAATTCCACGCGTTGCCTGTGCGGGCCGTTGCGTGAAGCGCGAAGGATTAAGGCCGATCCCAATCCAGGGCGTAGATTTCCTGGATGCTGGCGTCGCGTACCACCAGCGGAGATTCGTCGGGCGCGAGGCCGCTCCAGTTTCCGAAGGCTCCTCCGGCGGCCTGAAAACCTTTCAGGCTGAAGATGCGCTCGAGTTTGCCGTCGCTGACTTGTACGCGAAAGTAGCTCTCCTGGTTATCGAGAATTCCGTCAAAATAGAGATAGCGTCCGTCTCGCGACCACGTTGGATAAGCCACGAAGAGGTTGGCAAGCTCGGTCCATTTCTGAGTGGTTAAATCAAACAGCATGAGCTTGAGCGAATCCAGCGGAATCGCGGCCAAGTAGCGTCCGTCGGGAGACCAGCGCGGAGAATACAGTCCATCGGAGTTTGGCAATTTCGTTGGGTTTCGCGTTTTCAGATCGAGAACGTAAATCGCGGAACCCTGGTTGTTGAGCGAATTTTCCCCGAACGCCAGGGATCTGCCGTCCGGCGACCAGGTGGGGTCCGCAGAGTTGGTTGCACCTCGAAAGATCAGTTCGGGAGAGCCGCCCTGCACAGGAATCACATAGATTTGCCACGGCTCGCCGGGCGGATGACCAAAGAAAGCAAGCTGCTTGCCGTCGGGAGACCAGCGCGGCAAATACGCCTGCATGGGCGGAAAAACAAGCTGAAGCTTTTGCGTTCCGTCCGTTTTGCTTCGCCACATAGTGCCATCGGTTGCATCATTGTAGGCGACCCACTCACCATCGCGAGAGAAGTCGAGCCCCATCGCCGAAATTCCCGAAAGGTAGGGCGCGAGTTGCTTGGATTTGGCATCGTAGCGCAACAATTCGCCGCGGGGCTGCCAGCCCTGGACGAAAAGTTTCTTGCCATCGCGGCTTGGGACGGGATTGCCGACATTCATCGGCCCAGTCGTCAACTGCACCGGCGCCTGCGGTGTGACGCGAAAAAAACCACCACGTTCGTTGATGGCCCAGAGGTCCATCGTCGCGTCGCGCCGTGCCTGGAAAACGAAATACTTTCCGTCCGGCGTCCACTTGCCGCAGCATTCGTTGGGCGCATCACTCCAGCCCGGAAGCAAGAGATGAAGATTGCCGCCGTCCGCGGCCGTTTGCCAGATCGAGCGGTAATTCGTCTTCGGATCGTTTACCGTAAAACGCAAAACCGCTCCGTCGGGGGACCAGCGAATATCGTCGGCAGTTCCGCCCGCGATCAAGAGGCGCTGTGGTTCCCCGCCGTCGCTCTTCGCCACGAATATCTCGTTCCCTTTGCTATAAGCGATCTTTTTTCCATCCGGCGACCACGCTCCAGCGTGGCCTTCCAGGATTCCTAAACGCCGAGGCGAACCGCCAAGCACAGGCACGCTCCAAAGCGGGCCGTCGAGAGAAGTCCCTCGCGCGGTGTTCATCAATAGTGTGGAACCGTCGGACGAAATATCGAAGACATTCGAGAAACCGGTGTCCTCCAGAGAATTCGGCACCGGAAACGTATCGCCACCGGTCACGGACGTTTGGGAAAGGGCCGATTGCCCCTCGATGAAGTAAAGCCGAGACCCGTCCGTGACGATGTCCGATTTCGGACGGTTCGTGTTGGTGAGCTGGACAGTTCGCAGTACGCGAGGAGGCGCCGCAAGCCGTGCTGGCACGTAACCAAGAATTACCGCTAGAGTGATGAGCGCGCCGCCCACCAGCGCCCAGGTCTGCCAGCGAGAAGACGGATGTCTTTCAGGAACCTCTTCCAGCGCGGCGCGCACAGCGGGGTTCGTACCTGAGTGTCCCAAATCCAGATCGCGTCTCAACCGCTTCAAATCCGCACAAAGTTCGGCGGCTGTTTGGTAACGGAGCCCAAGATCTTTCTCGAGCGCCTTGGCTAAGATATTTTCCAAGCCCACGGGCAAGTTCGAATTCAACTTCCTGGCAGGCACAGCCGAGGAATTCAGGATGCCATCAAAAATCAGAGCAACAGCAGAGCCTGCAAAGGGAACCACGCCGGTTGCCATTTCATAAAGCAC
>DATEWL010000184.1:0-3474 GCA_035258025.1 Candidatus Acidiferrum sp.
CAACTCTTGAAGCAGCAACAAGACTTGCGCGCCCCCGGAAACATCCAGCGCGGAAACGGGCTCGTCGGCAACCACGAGCTTTGGCCGAAGAATCAGGGCGCGTGCGACGCCGATGCGCTGCCGCTGCCCGCCGGAAAACTCGTGCGGGTAGCGTTTCAAAGCATCCGCGCCAAGCCCGACACGCTGCAGCATCGCCGCGGTGCGCTCCCGCTTCTCCACTCTGCTCAGTTCAGAGTGATGGATCGCCAGTGGTTCGCCAACAATTTCTCCAACACGCATTCGTGGATCGAGCGACGCGAACGGGTCCTGAAACACCATCTGCGTTCTGCGCTGCTACCGCTTGTCGAGCGGAATGACAAATTTCAGAGCAGTATGTGTCGAGGAAAACCCGACAACCTTTACATCCTTCAAGCCCGTCTTTCGACCTGCGGCAATCACGTCATTCTCCGTGATCGCTTTTTGCCCCTTGGGATAAACAATCCACAGCGCGGTTGCGCCCTTCAGAGACTTTGCAATCTTCGCAACTGAAGAAAGCTCTTTCAACGAATCGGCCACGAAGAAAATTGTGTCGGAGTCGGCGGCAACTTTGTCTTTCGTCACAGAGCTGGCAAGCGGTTTCAGTTCATCGAGAAACTCAGCATCGAGGCTGCCGAGTAGCGAAACTTTCGCGCCCGGCTTCACGCCAATCTTCTCGATGCGCGTTCTCGGATGAAGTATTTTCTCGCGCCACTTCTCCGCCGCAGGGCCAATCTCGAATACGGCCAATCCGTCAGCGGTCTGCAAACACAGTCCGCCGTCAACCACTTTCGCCGACTTGATCGAAGCAAATGGAATTTTCAACCGGAACTCACCGCGAAAAAGAACCTCGTTCGTTTCGAGGAGCGCCTTGCCTTCCGACGTTCCTTTCCCGAAGCGCACTGTACATTTCAATTCGTTCCCCATATATGTCCGCCCCCAAATCCCCGGACGTAAACAGATGTAAACCGCCCGCTTCTCCGGCCGCAAATCCGTGCGCCTACGATAGTAAGCTAGAGGGCTCGATGGCAACCGCAACGACACCCCGTGTGGACTGGACGCTGATCTGGGCGCAGCGCGGCTTCCGTTTTTTCTTTGTGGCCATGTTCGTGTCGCTCTTCGGCAGCGGCATGAACTTCGTCGGCGTCAGTTGGTACATCATGGCTGCCACGCATTCCACGGTGAAAGTAAGCCTGCAGGTCATCGTCGTAACGCTGCCTGGCCTTTTCATTCCGTTTCTTGGCGGCGTGCTCATCGACCGCTTCGACCGCCGCTACCTCGGCGTAATGCTGGACCTCGTTCGCGGCTGCTTCGTTCTCGCGACGGCTTATATCGCTTGGAGCGGCCATCTCCAGCTCTGGCATCTCTACGCCATGACGCTCATCACCGGCATCGGCTCCGCGATGTACTGGGCCACCGTCAACGCCCTCGTCCAGGAAGTCATTCCGCCCAGCCAGTTTACCGGGGCCAATGCTGCCGTCCTCGTCGGCGTGCAAAGCGGCATGCTCATCGCCGGTTCCTTCGTCGGCTTTCTCTACGACCGCACCGGCATCGCGGGCATTCTAATCATCGACGGGCTGACCTACTTCGTCTCCGCATATTGCCTCTACTGCGTGCGCAGCGGTTACGTCAGTCCGCGCGACCATCTGAAATATCCGCGGGAATATTCTGAAGCCACGGAAGCTACCGCGGAAGCCCTGGAGTCCGGCGAAAATCCCGAAGTTGCCGAGGCAGGACTCTCTCTCGCGGTCTACTCCGATCTGAAAGAGGGCTTCGCGTATCTCAAGCAGCAGCCGCTCGTGCGCTCACTGGGAGTCACTCACTCGATCATGATGGCAGGAGTCGTCAGCGGCAACGTTGTCCTTGTAGCTCTTGTCAATGACATCCTGCACGCCGGCGCGCGCGGCCTCGGCTTTCTCGAAGCAGGCTGGGCCGTTGGGGCCATCACCGGCGGCATTATCGCCAGCCAGCTGCGCAACTCATTGCGCATGCCGCTCTATGTCGCCGTCTGCGCCGTTCTTGCCGTAGGCCACATGGCCACGCCGTTTGTCGCTTTTCTCGTTGGCGCCGTCGTGATGCAAGCCATCTTCGGACTCTGCCGCGCGATTGGCGGCGTCACGGCGCAGTCCGGGCTGATGTCCATCGTCCCGCGCCATTTCATGGGCCGCACGCAATCCGCCATGGCCATCTTCACGACCTGCGTTCAGCTCGCCATGAGCATCTCTCTCGGTGTCGTCGCGCAAGGTGTCAGCCTCATCGCTGGTTACGCCTTGCTCGCGCTCCTCTATGCTGGCGCCACACTCTCCGCCTCCCGCGCCCGCCAGCTCATGCGTTAAACTTCAATAGCAGTTCTTCTAGTGTGCGAGGCCCCGTGGAAATCAAAACCATTCAGCCGTTCTTGCATTATTTTGGAAATGTCCGCGAACGCACCATGCGCGTGGCACGCTGCATTCCTCCGGACAAAATCGATTGGACCTACGCGCCAGGGAAATTCACGCTCGGCGACATTCTCCGGCATCTCGCGGTAGCGGAACGCTACATGTGGGCCGAAAATGTTCAGCGCCGCCCCGCTCGCTACACGACTCACGGCAAAGAACTCGCCGACGGTTACGAAAACGTGATGGCCTTTGTCGAACGCCTGCACGCCGAATCCATGGAGATTTTCGGCAAGCTCACCGACGAAGACCTTCAGCGCAAGTGCAAGACTCCCGACGATGCGCCCATTACCACCTGGAAATGGCTTCGCCTAATGCCCGAGCACGAAATCCACCACCGCGGGCAGATTTATCTCTACTTGGCAATGTTGGGTGTGAAGACGCCGCCACTCTACGGCCTGACCTCCGAAGAGGTTCGCGCACGCAGCGTGATGGATTGAGACGCGGTCGCGATGGTCGTTCTGTCAGATGTTCCCACCTGTCCAGTAGTTTCAGGCGTGTATTCTCAAGCAGGCTTCGAAGCTGGCTCCGCAACATGGGCCGGTGGCGCAACAAAGCCCTGACCTAGCAGGTCCACCGCAGCTTGATTCAATTTCGCCCGCATTTGGTAGCGTTCGTTCGCCCGCGTGATGTATCTCACCGCGATTTCGACGCCGCCCACGACCGGCTTCACGTTGATGGCCGGTGCTGCCGTCAGTGTATGCGCCGCGTCCTGCGAACGAGTCACACCTTTCCATTCTTTCTCGGCCTGTTTCGCCGTCTCCGCGGTGGCCTCGAGCACGATCTTCTGGATTGCATCTACCATCGGATAAGGATCGCGTCCCGCCGGCAAAACCACTTGCAACTCGTCCCACAGCCACTGCCCCGAAGTCGAAAAATTAAAATAGTGCCCTTCGATCGCAAAACTGTTTGTAAACGTCACGCGTCGCCCGGTCGGGTGGCCGGAGTCCGTCCAATTACCAGTCTCCAGTAGCACCGTATGAAACATGCCGAGTTCGACGACCTCTCCCGTCACTCCATTAAT
>DATEWL010000185.1:0-8392 GCA_035258025.1 Candidatus Acidiferrum sp.
CGCCGCCGTCACGTCCGAGCCGGTGGACCAGCAACTTACAGTCGCTCACGCGGATCCCAACTCCAGCATGCAAATTTCCGTTGACGTGACGCTGCAGGGCGCCACCGATCAACAAGCGCATAGCGTGTCGGTGTTCTTCAATGGCGCGTCCATCGGCGAAATGGATTTCGCAAACGTAGCCAACGTCACCAACACTTTTCCCATCGACCGTAGTTTGCTACAGGACGGAGTCAACACCGTCACGCTCACGGCTCTGCAAGGCGACAACGACGTGAGCGTCGTGCAGTCCATCGCTCTTCACTATCCGCATACCTACGAAGCGGATGCGAATTGGCTCAAAGCTACGGCCCCTACAGGCAGCACGCTGCACATCACCGGTTTCACCAACCAGCGGATCCAGGTGTTTGACATCACCAATCCTCTCGCCGTTGAGCAACTTTCCGGCACAATTGGCCAGGAAAGCGCGAGCTACGGCATCACGCTCGGCTTGCCGCCCGCCGCAGGACAGGAACGCACTCTTCTGGTCTTTTCAGACGATCAGATTTCGGCGCCTTCGGGGCTTGCCTTCCACAAGCCCGCCGCACTCGCGGCGCGGAGTTTTGGCAGCCAGATGGTGATCATCACGCATCCTGATTTCCAGTCCGTGCTCGGTCCGCTAGTCAGCATGCACGAATCGAACGGTCTGAGCGTCCAGGTTGTGACCATCGACGAAGTCTTCGATGCCTTCAACTACGGCGAGCGCAGCCCCTTCGCTATCCGCGATTTCCTGCGGAGCGCCGAATCGCAGTGGACTCGGAAGCCGCAATATCTGCTGCTCGTTGGCGACGCTTCCCTGGACCCGCGCAATTACCTCGGCTTGGGCGATTTCGACTTTGTGCCCACGCGCATCATCGAAACAGCTGCGTTCAAGACCGCTTCCGACGATTGGTTCAGCGACTTCAAGCAAAATGGATTTGAAACGATTGCTACGGGCCGCATTCCGGCGCGTACCGCGTCTGACGCAGCGCTTGTGGTCTCCAAGATTCTGAATTATGAAAAGGGCCTCGCAGGCGGAGCTGGAAATCAAGAGGCCCTGCTTGTTGCCGATCAAAATATAGGCGCGGATTTTACGACCGCGACGAAGTTCGCCGCAACGGATCTGCCGTCATCGCTCCAGCCCACGGAAATCTTTGCAGATGGCATGGATCCCAGCGTCGTCACGCAGCAGATTTTCACCGCGCTCAACAGCGGCCCACTCCTGGTCAATTACTCAGGCCACGGATCCGTCGAACAATGGTCATTCGCCGATTTTCTTGACGATACTTCTGTCGCCACTCTCACAAATGGCGATCAATTGTCCGTCTACCTGCTCATGGATTGCCTCAACGGCTTCTTCCAGGACGTTTACTCCACCAGCTTGGCGGAAACTCTTCTGCTCGCGCCCAATGGCGGCGCCGTGGCTGTCTGGGCTTCCTCCGGATTCACCAATCAGCCGCCCCAAGCTTCCATGAACCAGGCGCTGCTTCAGATTCTCAAGACCAGTCCGTCGACGCCGATTGCCGCTGCGATAGTTCAAGCGAAGACCGGAGTGACGGATAACGATGTCCGGCGCACTTGGATCTTCTTCGGCGATCCTGCAATGACCCTGCAGCTCTCGCCGACTACATCAACAGGCCACCACCCTCCAGTGCGCGTGAACCCTCCTGTTGTGTTGCATCCTTAGGTTCAATTCCGTCCGCTGCCGCTCGATACCAAGTTGACTGGGCAAGGCTAACTGCGCGCTGCAAATTTGCGCAGGCATTTCCGGTATGTCTCAGGAGTGTCGAAATCCTCATAAATCGCGCTTGTTCCCGCATCGACAGCTCGGATGCGTTCAGGGATGCGATAGACAACCTCTCGCGCAGTTGATGCGCCACGAAGCTCGTCTCTCAAAGCCGCCGAGAGGATGATAGGATGCCCACACTTGCCTCCGTACCGCGGCATCACGATTTCCTCCGGCGCTTTGCGTTTCCGAAACTCCCGAACAAGCTTCATGACGGTGTGTTTTTGGAGCAGAGGATGATCCACCGGATAAATGAGCACCGCTGCGGACAGTGGAACGCGCTCCATTGCGCAAAGAAGGGAACTCAACTGTCCCTCGCGCCACCGCCGATTAACTACCACCTGCGCCTCTCGCGGCACAGCAGTTCGCACTCGCCCGGCGTCGCATCCGAGCACCACGATGGGTCGCCCAAGGCCCAAACAGTTGTTGAACGCGATCCGGAGAGCCGTTTTTTGCCCGAATTGCGTAACCGCCTTCGGCATGCCCAATTCTTCGGAGCTGCCCGCGGCGAGAATAATCGGAACAATCTTGTTGCGCTCAGTCATGCGGAAGGATGCGGCAGGATAAACGACGACGCTGGGAATAGCCAGCGTCGATAGGCCGCTTGAGTTCGCCATCTTGTTTCGCTTACTTGGTGGAGCATCGTTTCACCTTGCCACCCCCGTTCATTCAAAATAGAATGCGCCGGGCATCGCGAATCTGCTCTTGCTCCTCGACCAGCCGCGATCCGGACTCCGCCCAGCGCCCAGCGGGAACGAACGTGTATTCGATTCCTTTTTCCTACCATCGCGCCGCAACGCTCGAAGAGGCTTCCAAGCTGCTTCTGCAACTGGGAGAGGAAGCGCGTTTGCTTGCCGGGGGGCAAAGCTTGATCCCGCTGATGAAGATGCGTCTGGCGCGGCCCGCAGCCCTGGTGGACATCAATGGCATTTCTGGCCTGAGCACCATCGAACGTCAGAACGGTGAACTGCGATTTGGTGCGCTCGCGCGTCACGCCGACATTGAGAATTCCGAAATCGCCGCGTCCATTCCGATCTTGCACGACTGCGCGGCAGGCATCGCCGACGTTCAGGTGCGCAATCAGGGCACGATCGGCGGCTCCCTCGCCGAAGCTGATCCTAGCGGTGACTGGAGCGCTGTTCTTCTTACGCTCGAGAGTTCGGTGCGCTGTGCCGGATCCCAGAGTGAGCGAACCGTGCCGCTCGAAGAGTTCATCAAGGACGCCTACACAACCGTCCTCAAACACGGCGAACTCGTGCGCGAGGTGATTGTCAAAATTCCGCCAAAAGGCAGCGGCGGCGCTTACGTCGCGTTCAAAAGAAGCGCCCCGGTCTATGCGACAGTAAGCGCGGCGGTTCAACTCGTCCTAGACGCCAGGAACATTTGCAAGGATGCGCGCATCGTACTCGGTTGCGTCGGCTTGACCGCTCTTCGCGCGAAGGAAGCCGAGGCGGCCCTGAGCGGCAAGCCCCTCGACGAGAAGAATATCCAAGGTGCCGCGAATGCGGCCCACGACGAAGCGCAGCCGCAAAGCGATATGCGCGGTTCGGCGGAGTACAAACGCGTCCTTGTGGCCGCGCTCGTGAAGCGCGCCATAAGCATTGCTTCGCGGCGCGCTCGCGGTGAGCAGGCAGAAGCGGGACACGAATATGCCGGACGCTGACAAAATGCTCGTGCGAATGCGCGTGAACGGTGAACATCGCGAGGCAACCGTCGAGCCGCGCACTTTGCTCGTCGAGTTTCTACGCGATCATTTGAACCTAACGGGCACGCACATCGGCTGTGACACCACGTATTGTGGCGCGTGCACCGTTCTGCTTAATGGGCGCACCGTAAAGTCTTGCACCCTGTTTGCTCCCATGGCGGATGGCGGCGAGGTCACGACCGTCGAAGGACTCTCGACAAATGGCGAGCTGCATCCAGTGCAAAAAGCCTTTGCGGACTGTCATGGTTTGCAATGCGGCTACTGCACGCCCGGGCTTCTCCTATCCACACTTCATTTGCTTTCTCATACGCCGAAGCCCACGGAGCAACAAATTCGCAAAGGGATCGCCGGCAACACTTGCCGTTGCACCGGCTACCAGAACATTTTCAAAGCCGTTCGCGCCGCCGCAAACGATATGGAGAAGCGCTGAGCATGGAGATCAAGTTTGGCGGAGAATTCGTGGTGAAGAAAAAGCCGGAAGACGTTTACAGTTTCTTGATCGATCCGCATCGCTTCTGTCCGCTCTTGCCCGATTATCAAAGCATGGAGCGGCTGGACGACAAGAATTTCAAGGTTAAGCTGAGCGTGGGAATCTCGCACATTCGCGGCACGGCGGCAGTGAAAATGTCGCTGGTGGAAAGTGAGCAGGACAAGCACGCGGTCTATCAAGGAAACGGTGAAGTTCCCGGCGGGTCCACGACGTTGCGCGCAGGCTTTGACCTGGAGCCCGCGCCCGACGGAAGCACAAAAGTAATTTGGAGCGGACAGTCGAACGTAATGGGACCGATCGCGTCACTTGCTGGCGGAATGCTCGAACCGCTTGCAAAAAAGAACGTGCAGAAGCTTATAGACGGATTGCAAAAGGCTCTCAGCTAGGCGTACGGCCAAGCTATGGGAAAAACAGCGCACACAAAGAAGAAAAAAGCCAAATCGCACGCTCCCTCCGAGCATAACGGCGCGCAAGCCGCTGCGAAGTGGGTCGGCCAACCCATCCGCCGCAAAGAAGAAGACCGCCTCGTGCGCGGCAAGGGCATTTTCGTCGACGACCAGAAACTTACCGGCATGCTGCACATCCGCTTTGTGCGTTCCTCGTATGCGCACGCAAAAATCACGCGCGTGGATGTTTCGAAAGCCGCCGCGTTGCCCGGTGTTGTTTGCACCCTGACGGGTACGGAAGTAAAGGGCATGGTGAATCCCTTCATCGAGATTGGCCCGGACGTCGGACAAAAAATCGCGGACTATCCGATGGCGGTCGACAAAGTCGTTTACCAGGGCGAGCCCGTTGCCGCTGTTGTGGCTGAAACACGCATGATCGCCGAAGATGCCGCGGAACTTGTGGAAGTCGAGTACGACCCGCTGCCGCCTGTCATGACTGCGGAAGACGCCCTGAAAGATGAAAGCCTCCTCCATCCGGAGATGGGCACAAACCGCAATTGGCATGGACTCTTTGAATTCGGGGACATGGAGAAAGCTTTCAAGCAAGCCGCTCACACCGTCCACATCGGCCGGCTGCACTTCCATCGTTTTTCCAGCACGCCGCTGGAAAACAACGCCATGATCGCGGTGTGGGACTCGCGCTCGGAACGCATCGAATATTGGTCAAACAATTCTTTCCCTTCGTTCGCAGCCCAATTCCTCTCTCCGGCGCTTGGTGTTCGAATCGATCAGATTTTGATGAAGAGTTTCGATATCGGCGGCGGCTTCGGAATTAAGATCACCAACTATCCGTACATGGCCGTGTGTGCGCTGGCTTCGCGCAAGGCTGGCGACCGTCCCGTGAAATGGGCAGAAACGCGCACCGAGCACATGCAAGCCAGCGCGCACGGAAATGAACGGACTTTTCTAGACACCCGCGTGGCCCTCGACAAAAATGGCGTCATCAAGGCGATTGATTCGCGCCACGTTGACGATTGCGGCGCCTATCCTCGCTACGAGCCGCTGGGCTGCGTCATTTGGGCGCAAGTGCTCGCGGGTTCCTACCGCGTCAAGAATATTCGCATCGACATGAATCAGGTCCTCACGAATAAGTGTCCCGTTGGTCCTAATCGCGGCTACTCGCGCATGCAGCAGCTTTGGTTTATGGAGCGCGTGCTCGATATTTGCGGCCACTCGCTCGGAATTCCCACCGACGAGATGCGCGTGCGTAACTACATTCGCAAAAACGAAATGCCGTATACCACGCCTAACGGCTGCGTTTACGATTCCGGCGATTACGCCGGCATGCTCGCGATGGCAAAAGATCTTATTGGCTGGGACGACTGGAAGAAAAAACAGGCCGCCGCTTGCAAAGACGGCCGCTGGATCGGCCTCGGTATCGGGTCCACGCTCGACTCAGGAACAAATAATTTCGGACAAGCGCGCATCATCAATGCTGGTGCTCCCTTTTCCGGACAATCCAAAGCCGCGATCGCCAAATTGGATATCTACGGTGAGGTCGTGATCACCATGGGTTCCGTGCCGCAAGGTCAAGGGCATGAGACCACCGCTGCACAAGTAGTTGCCGATGTTCTCGACATTTCTCCCGATCTCGTTAAGGTCAAACCAGGATTCGATACCGAGCAGAATGCTTACACCGGGCATACGGGAACGTATGCCAGCCAGTTCGCGGTCACTGGAATTGCAGCCATTCACGGAGCGGCCGAGAAACTGCGTAAGGAAATGAGCCGTCTCGCCGCGTGGGCGCTGAAAGCAAAGGAAAAAGATCTTGAATTTGGCATTGGCTCGCAAGGACCCGAAGTTCGCGACAAGCGCACGAAGAAGTCGATCAACTATTGGGCGCTCGCAAACATCGTGAACGTTAACAACGCGGGCATGCCAGAAGATTTGTGGGATGTGACGCTGAACTGCCGCCACGTCTACCACGCGCCATTCCAACTGCCGGACATTAATCGCAAGTATGGGAATCTCACACTCACCTACGCGGCGCAGATTCACGTCGCCGCAATCGAGGTCGACCGCGAGACCTACCAGCCGAGAATCCTTGCGTACGCCTGCGTGGACGATTGCGGCCGCGCCATCAATCCGCGCATCGTCGAGGGCCAAGTGCACGGTTGCACCGCCCACGGTATCGGCGCCGCCCTCATGGAGCATTGCGCCTACGATACGGATGGCAATCTGCTGGCCTCGACTTTTAGCGACTACACGCCGATCACCGCGATGAATATGCCCGACCTTCTCTACGGCCACATGGAGTCGCCATCGCCTTTCACGTTCAACGGTGCTAAGGGCATGGGCGAAGGCGGCGCTGCTCCGGTTCACACTATCTGCGCGGCTTTGCAAGACGCCCTATATTCCAGGGGAGTCATCATCGATGACTCGCACAATACTGGCGATTCCATCTTTCGGGCGATGCAGCGCGCACGCCAGGGCGAATTTGCCGGGATGGTCCGTGTCGAGCATCACCGTACCGCGCGCTAGAATGTCTCGTTGCACAATTCAGATCTCCGTCCACTAGGAGCTATGAAGCGCATCTGCATTATCGGTTGTGGCTCAATTGGCAGTCTATACGCCGCGCATCTCGCGCGAGTGGCGGAAGTGTGGGCTTTCGTCCGACGCCCCGAACATGCGCGCGCGCTCAACGAAAATGGGCTGCACGTGTCGGGAGGCCATGAATTTCACACTCACCTGCGCGCCACGTACGTTCCCGCCGAATTACCCCAATTCGATCTCGGCATTGTCTCGTGCAAAGGCACGCAGACTGCCGAAGCTCTCGGTCCCGTCGCTCATCTCTTTGATAATGGCGCGATTCTTTCTGCGCAAAATGGACTCGGCGCCGAAGAGATCATCGCCGATCTCGCAAAGACGTACGTCATCCGCGGCACAACGTTTATGAGCGGAACGCGCCACGACGACACCCACGTTCAATACGAACTCGACACCGCCACCTGGATGGGCCCCTTCGAGCCCACGAACACACCGTTCTCCTTGGTGAAGGAAACCGCTGACCTGCTCGTGGCGGGAGGCCTAAAAGCCGTGGCGCTCGAAGACGCCCGCCCCGCCCAGTGGTCCAAAGTGATCTTCAACTCGTCCGTCAACGCAGCCTCTGCATTGACGGAACTTCCGCACTCACCGCATTTCTCTCAAGAGAATCAGTTCAACGATCTCGGCCACCTCCTTCATGATTTGATCGACGAAGGAACGCGCGTGGCGGCCGCACTCGGCATCCAACTCTACGAAGATCCCTGGGAAATGAACAAACTCGGCGCGCAGACCGATCATCCTCCTTCCATGCTCTACGACATTCGCAAAAAGCTGCGCACCGAAGTAGACTTTCTCGGCGGCGCCATCGCCCGCGAAGCGCTTCGCGCGGGCATTCCCGCGCCGCTGCACACCGCGCTCTATCGCCTCATCAAAGGCAAGGAAGCTTCCTGGAGCTACAAGGGCAAGGAGCGCGACGCCGGAAAGTAGGCGGGCAACGCATGGCTTACCCGGTAGATAGCGACAAATGGCAGCGGGTGCGGCAGATGATGGAGCGGCACGATCTCGATGCCGTTGTCGTTCGTGCACCCGATAATGTTCTCTATCTCTCGAATTACTGGACGATGAAGGGTTACGACCTCGCGATTTTTCCGCGCGAGGGAGATCCCACGCTCCTGGTGATCGAGCCGCAATTCCGCGAAGCGCAGCACACAGCTTGGAACAAAGACGTGCGCTTCTTTCCCTTCTATCATCCCAAGGATCCGCGCCCGCCCATGATTCGCGCCGTCGAGATGGCCGTCGAGGTCTTACGCGAGCGCAAACTGAACGGACGCGTCGGCATTGAGCTCTCCCAAACATCCCAAATTTGCGATCGCATGGTTGGAGAGCCAACAGTCTACTGGCAAGGTTTCTACGACGCGTTCCACGCGGCTTGCCGAGAAATTGTCGACGCCGCCCCGCTGCTCGCC
>DATEWL010000186.1:0-3771 GCA_035258025.1 Candidatus Acidiferrum sp.
GCGATGTGCAGATTGCCTTGATTGTCCTGAGTGATCTCGGGAAGAGCTACGAGGCTTTCGGCGAGAACGTGCGGGCTCGGTACGGGGATGTCTCGAATGTCGCGGGCTGTGAGCGTGTTGCGCTGAGCGGTGTCCTGAGGATCGATTTGATTGGGGCGAGCGGTGACTTGGACTTGCTCATGAACTTCTTGTGCGTGGTTTATGGTGAGAGTGAGTTCATTGGGGCCGGGTTGCAGGGTTAGAGCGCGGCCTGCGATGACGAAGAAGTCTTGCTTGCGGACTTCCAGTTTGTAATCGCCTGCGGGGAGATTTCGCAGAGTGAAGCGGCCAGCACCGTCGGTTTCTGTCCGAAAGACGTGGCCTGTGGCGTCTTCAAATTTTACTTGGGCGGCGGCGACAGGGACGCCGTCTTCGTCCAGCACGTAACCGGTGCAGCTGGCTAAGTCCGCCGCACGAGTTTCGAGAGACGCAAAAATACACAGGCATGCCAGAACAGAAGTTAGTTGGCGAGCAAACCGCATTCCACACCCGTTTTGCTTGGGCCTGGAATTATTAGACTACAAAGGATTCGCGTGAGATGTATTTTTGAAGTTGAAGTTGCTACCGCGGTTGTAAGGAATGGTAGGCTCGTGGGGACTCGAACCCCAGACCTCCACCGTGTCAAGGTGGCGCTCTAACCAACTGAGCTACGAGCCTACAGAGGTGCCAGTTTAACACGAGTGATGGAGTTCTTGAACGGGGGCAGACTGCGCCTGAGTGACGCGAGGAAAAGAAGAATGGCGAAGGTGAGTCTTGATGCGGAGTTGAAGGCGAAATGCCCGCGGGTGGCTTTGGCATGCGTGACGGCGGAAGTGGAAGCGGGTCCGACGCCAGAGGGCTTGGACCAGGAGCTGCGTGGTTGCGAAGAGGAGATTTTGAAGTTGGCGGAACCGAAGGCAGTGTTGGAGTCGCCGGCGATTCTGGCGACCAGAGCTGGGTACAAGGCGCTGGGGAAGGATCCGGCGAGGTATCGTGGGTCGGCGGAGGCGCTCTTGCGGCGGGTGATCGCGGGTAAAGGTTTGCCGCGAATTAACAATGTGGTGGATGTGATTAATCTCGTTAGCGTCGAGAGCCGGTTGCCGGTGGGGCTTTATGACTTGGCGCGCGTGCAGGGCGATATTGTGTTTCGAGCAGGGCGGGTTGGGGAAACTTATAAGGGGATCGGGAAATACGATTTGAATCTGGAAGGGTTGCCGGTGTTTTGCGATGCAGTTGGGCCGCACGGCAGTCCGACCAGCGATTCTGAGCGGACGATGGTGACGGAGGCGACAAAGCGGGTGATTGCCATCATCATTTCGTTTGGCGGGGCGGAAACGTTGCCGCGCTGGGGCCAGCAAATGACAGAACTTCTGCAGAACCATGCCCCAGGGGAAAATATTCAACTCGAAATCGTGAGCTAGTTCATCGGGTGACCGGCTCGGGGACCTGTTTCTCGTCTTCGGCTTGGACGCGGCGATTAAAGAAGCCGCGGGCGGCTAGAAGTTCGGCGTTAAGAAGGGCGGCGCCGGCTGCTCCACGAACGAGATTGTGCGAGAGCAAGGTTAACTTGATGTCGAGGAGCGGGCATTCGCGGACGCGGCCTACAACCGCGGCCATGCCGTTTCCGGCGTGAACGTCGCGCCGGGGTTGCGGGCGGTCTTCGCCATCGATGACAACCACCGGGTGACGGATGGCGGAAGGCAGTGAGGCAAGTTCGGCGTCGACTTCAAAGTTGCGCAGCGCTTCTCGGACCTCTTTCAGGCAGGCAATTTTCTTGAGGCTGACGGAAATGCATTCGAGGTGGCCTTCTAGAACCGGGACGCGATTGCAGTGTGCGCTCAGGCCCAAGCCGGCGTCGATAAAACGCGCGCCGTCCCATTTGCCGAGAAGTTTTTGCGGCTCGGACTCCATTTTTTCTTCTTCGCCGCTGATAAAGGGAATGACGTTGGCGTGAATGTCCATGGAAGCGACGCCGGGATAGCCTGCGCCGGAGACGGCTTGCAGCGTGACGGCAAAAACTTTTTCAAGGCCGAAGGCGTCCGCAAGTGGCTTCAGGACGAGGACAAGACCCGCCGTTGAGCAATTCGGGTTGGTGACGATGAAGCCGGTATCGTAGCCGCGATTTTTTTGCTGGGTGGGGATGGCGTCGAGATGCGAGGCGTTGACCTCGGGAATTAGGAGAGGAACATCGGAATCCATGCGGTGATTTTTGGAATTGCTGACTACCGGATAGCCAGCGCGGGCGAAGTCTTCTTCGGTGCCGCCGGCGACTGAAGAATCGAGCGCGGAAAAAACAAAGTCGCAATCGAGACTCGGGTCGAGGCTTTTGACGACGAGGTTGCGTGCGGTTTCCGGAACGGGCCCGTCAAGATGCCAGCGAACGGCTTCGGAGTAGTTCTTGCCCGAAGAACGTTCGGAAGCGGCAACTTCTGTGAGCTCGAACCAGGGATGATTGGCGAGAAGTTTTACCAGGCGCTGCCCTACTAGACCTGTAGCGCCTAGAACACCGGCGCGCCATTTCTTTGCGGCGCCGCGCGGCAGAGTACTTTCACTCTGCTGGGCGCCTTGCTGCGCCTTGCCGGTCTTATCACCATTCCCCGAAGAATGTGCGCTCATGCCGCACCTCCGAACTGCGCGCGGTTATTTGAATTTTGGGGCAGGCCGATGCGCGTTCCCCGAACGTGCGGTTTAAATGTGTTGCGAATCCAGATGGTCATTTCCGTTTCCGCAGCCAGCGGTAGTACGTGAGGATGAAGGACCTTGGCGCCGCCGGCTGCCAGAGCGTGGGCTTCATCATAGCTCAGGTCGTGGAGAAGTTTGGCTTCCACAGAGTCGTGCGGATTCGCGGTATAAACCCCGTCCACATCCGTCCAGATGACAAGCTCTTCGGCGTCCACCACGTGAGCGATGATCGCGCCGGAAAAATCGGAGCTGTTGCGGCCGAGCGTGGTGATGCGGCCGTCTGGAGTCGCGCCGATGAAGCCGGTGACGACGGGAACGAGGCCGGCTTCGAGGAGCGGAAGGAGAATGCCGCGGCCTCGCTGTTTGGTTTCTTCCAGATGGGGTTTGGCGTCGCGAAACGTGTCGCAGGTGAGGACGAAATCGGAGGAGGAAACCGGAACGGCGGGGATGCCAGATTTCTCGAGCGCGGCGGCGAAGAGACGCGCGCTAAATCGCTCTCCAAACGAGGCGAGACGATCGGCGAGTTCCGCGGTGGCAAGCACGCGGCCTTGTGACGGCACTTCGTGGAGAAGGTCCCGGCCAAGGAGCTGCAGCCCGCGTCGAACGCGATCCTGGTTCTCCTCCCCAAGCTCAAGGTCCTGAAGGACGTTGAAGTGGAGATGGATGAGGCCTTCGGCTTCATTGCTCGCGTGGGAAAGTTTGCCTTCGGCGAGAGCGCGAGAAATGGAGAGCAGACGATCGGTAACGCCCTTCATCGCAGAGACCACGACGACGACATCTAAATCCTGCGCAGCCGTCCGCACCAGTCCCGCGGCGTGCAACATGCGCTCGGCCCCTAGTAAAGAGGTGCCGCCGAACTTCAAGGCGACAAGAGAATGATTGGAGACCTCGCGAGCGTTGTTGTTGGCGAGCGCAAAGCGTTCGACCAAACAGCTATCAGCTGCCACTTCTTCCTGCAAGTATTCCGGGGTCATGACATCCGCTCCTGGTTTCCGCTGGAGCGTCTCTGGCGGGGGTTAAAAGAAGAAACCCACCGCCAGGTTCGCTTCAGGCGGTGGGTTGGAAACTTTT
>DATEWL010000187.1:0-5355 GCA_035258025.1 Candidatus Acidiferrum sp.
TCCCTCGACACGTTATTGGCCCTCGGCGACGCACTTCGTGACGTCGCTCATGTGAAGGACGCGGCTAATACTTTGCTTCCTCTGGCTAGAGAGCTCCGGGAATTTGAGATGCCGCAGCCCATTTTCCATGCCACTGAAAGAGATGAGTGGGCGGTAGGTATTTACAACAACCGTCATACAGAATTGGAGATGCACACGGATCTTGCCTCTGTTATTAAATCGCCCGCATCTCCCGCGCAGCTGGCGGAGGCGCGCGGCCAGCTCGCTCCCTTTCTTCGCGACACCTTGGTAGGTCTCAACTATGCGTACTACGAGCCTCCGGGCGCTCAGATTCTTCACCACAACCCTCTTTTCGTTCGTTCGCATGACTTTGCCGGAGACACCCTCATTGGAATGGAACACCACGTCTGGCAAGCACCGTTGTTGCTCGGGGTCGGATCCCCGGCAGGCGGCGGCGCGCATCTTGTCGGGTCGCTGGCGGACTTGCCGTACGTTCTTGCCAGTGCGGAACAGGACTTCATCGCCCCGGAAAACGTGCAGGCCCTCATCTGGCGGGAAGTCGTGCCCGGCCTCTTGACCGATGCGATTGTGCCGCGATGGTGGAACGTCAGCTCCAACGAACTTCACGCTGTAACTCTTTACCAGCGAGTAGGAGAAGAGCTTTTGACTGCCTCGGGACAGGACGAAGAGCTGCGGAACAAGGTCATGAGCATTCTCAACGATCGCATATCTCCGCAAACGTCGGAACACCTTGAGCGTTCTCTTCGTGGAGGAAAAACTGCGGACGTACTTCCGCAGCTGACGCCCGCGGATACCTTTTACCTGACGGGCGAGTATCGACGAAGATTTCCTCACCAGAGCGACTCTTTTGGTTCAGCAAGCAAGGAGCTCGAGAGTCTTTGTCAGCACTACCCGACCGATGGCAACTTAGAGCGGCTTTCCCGCGACTTCGGAGTGCCTCACCCGACCTTGGAGGGGAGTTACGGCCGTGATCTCCTGAATCTGCCGCCGTTTCCGGCGTTTACGGGTTACAACAACCGTCTGCTGGCCGAGTCTTGGGATTCCAACAACTTGTACTGGGCTCGCCTCGCAGATGAACAGGGTTACGCGCCAGTGATGCTGAATCGCCTTGTTCCCGAGCTGACCCGCCGTATGGTGGAGAAGATTTTCGCCACCGAGATGGAGGATTGGCCAGCGCTCCTGCGCGCCGCGAGAGAAACCGGCGACGAGTTTCGCAATGCCAAGATGGCGCCATTGGCCAACGCTTCCCCAGCCTCGGAGCGGTAGATCGCCCGGCTCGGGCGGATGGATCTGGCCAGTGCTCGACCAAGGACGGCACGGACAACTGGTCAAAATGGGATTCAGAATCATGCAAAAACAACACTTGGTATTCTCTCTCGCACTTCTCCTCTCTCTATTCTCGGGTTCTGGGACTTCCATGATCGCGCAGCAAGGCCAAAGCGGAAGTCGTTTGCGCGTGGTGGTCGACCTCGTCCAGCTAAATGTCGCCGTAACCGACAGCAAAGGCAATTACGTCACGAATCTTCGCCCCTCGGATTTCATCATCACAGAAGACCGCATCTCGGAAAAAATTGCCAATTTTGAAGAAGGCAACGGACCTACCCGCACCTTGGTCGACATGCAGGAAGGGGCCAACGTGGATGTGGCAGACGCTTCGGCGGCTCAAGGGCGCGTTCCAGCGGTCGATCCACCCCAAAGCCTCAATGTGGCTCTCGCCGGAGCCGATGTTTTCATTCTGTTCGATACGAGCAACTATATGTACCGAGGTTTTGTCTTCGCGCAGGATGCAATTTCCGATTTCATTCGTTCTCTCGAGACCGTGGACAAGGTCGCTTTCTATTCGTACAGTCGCAACCTTTCCCGCGCCGCGCCTTTGACCGCCGATCGCGCCAGCGTTGTGCGCGTGGTGCGCACTACCGTCGCCGGAGACGACGCCGCGCTTTATAACTGCCTTTTATTGACGGTCAAGGATGCCGCCCGCTATCCGGGCAGAAAGGTCGTTGTGGTTTTTTCCAACGGCCCCGACGACGCCAGCATGGTGCCTCCGGAAGACGTCGCCGAGTTGGCCCAATCGGTCGGCATCCCCGTTTACATGATAAGCACCGCAGAGGCCAAGCTTGAGCCTGTCTCCACTGCCGTGTTTGAGCGTATGAGCGCGGCCACCGGTGGCAAAGCGTATTTTGCGGGTAGTTGGAGGGACGAAAAGAATGCGTTTGCTTCGATCCGCAATGATTTGGCACATCTCTATTTGCTCAGCTACTACCCGGCGCCGAATCCCAACCGCGGCTGGCGCGCTATCACAGTGAAACTTGCTGGCGAGCGCCTGAAGAAGTATCACATCCGCACGCGCAACGGCTATCGTCCCCAGCCGGCGCGCTTGTCCGCGGTCGGTGCCCAAGCCCCCCAACCCGAATCGGTCCCGAACTGATCGGATTTGCACTCCGGACGAGCGGAGCAGATTGTACACCGATAAGACGGATCAAAGTGGCATCGCGAGATCGCTCAACGTATTAATTCCTCTTAATTCCTCCGTATTTGTACTACCGGAGATTTGAAGTAACACCTCACAAGTCCTCCTGTTGCCGGGCTTCTGGGTTCTCGATTGTCCCGTTAGGCACCATTCCAGAACTTTAACGTTTCCGAGCAGCGCTGGGCCGTACTCTATTGCTTGGCCGGTCAAATCCCGGGACTGAGAGTCCCTTTGGAGGTGAGGCATGCAGACAACCCAGGCTCCCAAGGAATTGGAGGTGTTTGGCCAGTTGCAGAGAAACCTGGGCGAAGCGACCGTGCAACTCATTGCCACCGCCGTCAGGACGCCCTGGAAAGAGCTTTCCCTTGAGATGCGCACCTCTCCGGATGGTACGTCCCGCGGCATGAAGCTCCGTGTGACTCCGGTTTCCGGCGCTCTCATTGCCGTTCGGCCAACCCGGGCCGTGGAGGTCGCGCTCCACAATATCTGTGAGATGAGGAGTACTTTCACCGCGCCCTGGTATGGCATGAAGCTGACCATCACCAGCCAGGGCCAGTGTAAAGTGGAGTTCAACTACGAACCGGAGTGCAAGAAGGAACCTGCGTTTCGGGACAGCCAGGAGTTCTAGCAGCTCCCCCGCGCCGCCGAGCGAAATCCGTGGGCGGCAGAGAAGCTCGTATGCCCCGCCGTTCCGTGCGGATGGTCGGCAACTCGCAAATTGTCCAGAACGTGGTTATGGGAAATTTGGGCGGATTGGTAATGGGAAGTGTACCGGTGCCTATTGAGGTAGCTCTTCCTGAGCGACGGCGCACTCGGAAACAAGTCCTTGGTACCGCGGCTTTTCTCTCTCAAACTCACGTGAAGCAAACTAGGACGCACCAATTCTTGCGCGGCTTAATTGCTCGCCCGAAACTGTTGGATGAGATGGAATGATGCATGTTTCTTGCGCTACGATTGCTGCGATTTGGGGTTGATGAAACGCTGGAGGCTGGGTGGGGACGCTGCTAAAGGATTTGCGGCATGGGATTCGGATGCTGGCGAAGGCGCCGGGATTTGCGGCGATCGCGATTTTGACGCTGGCGCTGGGGATTGGCGCGAATACGGCGCTATTTTCGGTGGTCAACGGCGTCTTGCTTAATCCGCTGGCGTATCCGCAGTCCGGGCAGCTCGTGGCGCTTTATGGGAAGAGTGCCGGGTTCGAGCACGCGCCGATCAACTACCTGAATTTCCTGGATTGGCAGCGCGACTCGCAAACGTTCTCGTCCATGGCGATCTACCGCAACCAGGATTACAACTTCATCGGGACGGGCGAAGCGGAACGGCTGAGCGGTTACATGGTTTCGGCGGACTTCTTTTCGACGCTGGGCACAATGCCAGTTCTTGGCCGCAGCTTTCGTGCCGATGACGATCACACGGGCGCTGCGCCGGTGGTGATTCTGGGCGGAGGATTCTGGAAGCGCAAATTCGGGGCGTCGCTCGAAATTATCGGGAAGCCGATCATCCTGAATGGCACGTCCTACACAATTGTGGGCGTGATTCCGGCGGGCTTCACTTTTTACGGGCGCGACCGGGACGTCTACACACCGATTGGACAATGGACCGATACGAATTTTCGCGACCGGCGCGTGGACGTGAGCTCGCACGGGATTGGCCGGCTGAAGCCGGGCGTAATGCTGGCGCAGGCGAAAGCTGATATGGACGGTATTGCGCAAAATCTCGCGGTGGCGTACCCGGAGGCCGATAAGGCCGTGGGCATCACACTGGTTTCCATGAAGGAAGATATTGTCGGCAACGTGCAGCCATTTCTGATCATGCTTCTCGCGGCGGTTGGGTTCTTGCTGCTGATTGCGTGCGCGAATGTTGCCAACCTGCTGCTAGCGCGGTCGATGGGCCGCTCGCGCGAGTTTGCGATTCGCGCGGCGATGGGCGCGAGCCAGGGGCGCGTCATTCGGCAGCTCTTCAGCGAAAGCATTCTGCTCGCAGGCTTAGGAGGAGCCCTGGGACTCTTGCTCGCCGTTTGGGGCACCAAGGCGGTGCTTGGCGGTTTGCCTGGAGCTTTGCCGCGCGCAAGCGAAGTCTCACTTGACGCACGCGTGCTGCTCTTTGCGATGGCGCTGTCACTGTTTGCCGGAACTGTTTTTGGGCTGGCGCCTGCGTTGAAAACTTCGCGCGTGAATCTGGAGGAGATACTCAAGGAGAGCGGCCGAGGTTCGAGCGGGGCGCGCCACCGGCTGCAAGGAGTTTTCGTGGCCGTCGAAGTAGCGATGGCTTTGGTTTTGCTGGTCGGCGCGGGATTGATGGTTCGGAGTCTCGCGGCGCTTTGGCGCGTCGATCCCGGGTTCAATCCGAGCCACGCCATCACCTTTACCCTGTCCTTGCCGGCCGACCCTGGAACAAGTTCGGCCGAAACGCGCGCACGGCTGCGGCACTTCGACGACAAAATGCACAGCATTCCCAGCGTGCAAGCCGTTTCGGTGACGCTCGGCTCTCGCCCGATGATCCACAATTCCTCAGAGCCCTTCTTGATTGAGGGCCAGCCAAAGCCTGCGAACCTCCCAGAGATGCACCAAGCGATGTTTTATCTCGCCGAAGCCGGCTTTCAGCAAGCGATGGGTGTGACGCTGGAGCGCGGGCGATTCATCACGCCGCAGGACGACGAGCACGCGCCGGTGGTCATCGTGATCGACGACGTTTTCGCGCGGACCTATTTCCAACAGGAAAATCCGATTGGCAAACGGATCAATCTCGCGGGCTTCGGCGTGCAGGCCGAAATTGTCGGCGTGGTCGGACACGTAAAGCAGTGGGGGCTGGACGCGGATGCGAAGTCGGCGATCGAGGCGCAGTTCGATTATCCGTTCATGCAG
>DATEWL010000188.1:0-5093 GCA_035258025.1 Candidatus Acidiferrum sp.
GGGCACCATGCCGAAATTGGAAAGCGCCGAGTAGCGTCCCCCGATGCTTGGCACGCCCATGAAGACCTTTCGGAATTTGTCTCTCTCGGCGACGCGCTGCATTTTTGAGCCTGGGTCCGTGATGGCAATGAAACGGTTACCGACTTCTTTTTCGCCGACCTTGGCTTTCACGCGATCGAAAAAATATTGCTTGTAAATGTTGGGTTCGAGCGTGCTGCCGGACTTGCTGGAAACGATGCAGATCGTGCTGCTGAGGTCTACGCTCTCTTCGGTGGCTTTAATTTGCGCGGGATCCGTGGAATCCAGTACGTGAAGGTCCGGATAGCCTGCGGCCTTGCCGAAGGTCATACGAAGGACTTCGGGACAGAGGCTGGAGCCGCCCATTCCAAGGAGCAAAGCATTCTTGAAGCCCCCTTTTTTGATTTCGGCGGCGATTTGCTTCAGGTTGTCAACATCCTCGATCTGTTGCTCGGTTATATCCAGCCAGCCGAGCCACTTGTCCTCGTCTGTTCCGGTCCAAAGCGAGGCATCTTTTTGCCAGAGCCGCTTCACTTTGCCGTTCTTCTTCCAATTCTGAAGCGAGGCGTTTACATCACTTTCGAATTTGTCCGGGAGAGTGTAGGTCTGGCGATTCAGGCTCACGCACCCACCCCTGCGCTTTTACCCGTTGCGTCCAGAAGCTGTTTGAACGCATCCGCGAAGAGTTTGACGCCGTCCACAAGGAGTTTGTCCGTGACTTCTTTCATGGAGATGCCGGCCTTGGCAAGGTTGTCCATGATGGTGCGTGCTGCGTCGACATTTTCCGTCAAGCTATTGCGAAGCTTGCCGTGATC
This sequence comes from Candidatus Acidiferrum sp., assembly GCA_035258025.1. Classification (GTDB taxonomy): domain Bacteria; phylum Acidobacteriota; class Terriglobia; order Acidiferrales; family UBA7541; genus Acidiferrum. Next base: position 834 of record DATEWL010000188.1, read on the forward strand.
GCGAAAGGCATCGAAAGTCGCCGGCGGAATGGTGTCCACGGTGTCAGTGCCGATCAGTTCTTCCACGTAGAGGACGTCGCGATATTTGGGATTCTTGGTGCTGGTGCTGGCCCAGAGCAGGCGCTGCGTTTGCGCGCCTTTGGCCGCCAAAGCATTCCAACGTGAGCCACCGAAGAGTTCCTGATACTTCTTGTAGGTGAGCTTGGCATTGGCGATGGCGATTTTGCCCTGGAGGCTTTCAAGAAGGGCTTTTTGCGCCGGGTCAGCGGCGGTCTTCAACTTCTCGTCGATTTTGCCATCGATCAAAGAATCGATGCGGCTTACGAAAAAGCTGGCGACGCTGGCGATCTGGCTGATGTCCTGGCCCTTGGCGGCGCGAGCTTCGAGGGCTGCAAGAAAAGCCTCGGCGACTTGCTCGTAAGCGGACTGCGCGAAGAGCAGCGTGATGTTGATGTTGAGACCGTCTTCGAGAAGCTGACGAATAGCGGGTATGCCTTCGGGTGTCGCCGGAACTTTGATCATGACATTGGGACGGTCGACAGATTTCCAGAGGCGTCGAGCTTCGTCGATGGTGCCTTTAGTGTCGTTGGCGAGATAGGGAGAAACTTCGAGACTGACGTAGCCGTCACGGCGTTTGGACTCGGCGTAGACAGTTTTGAAGATGTCGCAAGCGTCCTGGACATCGCGAATGGCGATTTTTTCAAAAAGACCTTTGGCGTCGAGCTTTTTTGCGTCGGGGGAATTGAGAATGTCCGAATAGACGTTGCTGCCGGTGATGGCTTTTTCAAAAATCGCGGGATTGGAGGTCATACCGCGGAGCCCATCGTTATCGATGTACTTTTTCAGGCCGCCGCCGGTGAGCAGGTCTCTGCGGATGTAGTCCATCCAGGGCGATTGCCCGTAAGCCAGCAGCGCCTTCAGGGGATTCGCGCCTTGCGCCGTACCGAGGTTTGGCATTGTGGTGGTTGTCGTCATGATGATTCTCCTCTAGCGTTCGTAACCCGTTAAACGTCTATTGTACTCCTTGGGGATGCAGTCGTCCCGGTCACGTGCACATTGGCCAGTGATGGCTAATGCCAGCTGGGGCTTAGGACCCGGGGCAGTACTTCGTTTCCAGAGCCTTCACTTTGCCGAGCCTCCGCACATGCCGCTCTTCATTGGTAAATTTCGCGCCCATAAACGCCCTGACCAAATCTTGGGCGAGGGCGATGCCAACGACACGCGAACCGAGGACAAGCACGTTGATGTTGTCGTGTTCGACGCCCTGGTGCGCCGAATAGGTGTCGTGGCACATTCCCGCGCGAATGCCGGGGAGCTTGTTGGCCGCCACACTGGCGCCGACGCCACTGCCGCACACGAGGACGCCACGCTCGGCTTTGCCATCGAGGATGGCGCGGTCCACGGCTTCCGCAAAATCGGGATAGTCGGAAGGATTTTCGTTGAAGGCGCCAATGTCGAGGACGTCGTTGCCCATCGACCGCAGCAGGTCGCCCATGGCGTTTTTGAGTTGAAAGCCGGCGTGATCGGAACCAATCACAACTTTCATGCGGGACTCACTTTCCCAGGACTTCTTTGGCTGCTGCAATCACGTTTTCGATTTCAAAGCCGAACTTCTTGAGCAAGTCCTTCAGCGGAGCGGATGCTCCAAACGAGCGCATGCCGATGATTTTGCCTTTGGGGCCTGCGTAGCGGTCCCATCCAAAAACGGATTCCATTTCGACGGAAACGCGCGCGGTGACGCCGGCTGGCAAAACACTTTCTTTATAGGCTGCGTCCTGTTTTTCGAATAGCTCCCAACTGGGCATGCTGACGACGCGGGCTTTCACGCCCTCGGCGGTCAATTTTTCATAGGCCGCAGCGCAGAGACCGACTTCGCTTCCGCTGGCAAGCAAGATTACGTCCGGCTTTCCGCCTGGAGCGTCGGCGAGTACGTATGCTCCCTTGGCGACATCGGATGCTGGAGCATATTTTGTGCGATCGAAAGTGGGCATGGCCTGGCGAGTGAAGACGAGGGTTGACGGGCCGTGCGTATGCTGGAGAGCAACTTTGTAGGCTTCGACGACTTCATTGGCGTCGCCGGGGCGGAAGACGAGCATGTTGGGCATGGCGCGGTAAGCGGCAAGCTGTTCGACGGGCTGGTGCGTTGGGCCGTCTTCGCCGACTCCGATGGAATCGTGGGTGAAAATATAGAGCGCTGGAATTTCCATCAAAGCGCCGAGTCGCATGCTGGGGCGCATGTAGTCGCTGAAATTGAAAAAGGTGGCGCTGAAAGCACGAAGCTTCGACAGCGTCATGCCGTTGACGATGGCACCCATGGCGTGTTCGCGCACGCCGAAGTGGATGTTGCGGCCGTGATAGGCGTCGGGGAAAAAATCGCCGGCGCCCTCGAAGGTGAGATTGGTCTTGTTGGATTTCGCCAAGTCGGCCGAGCCGCCGATGAGCCACGGTATGTTGACAGCGAGCGCATTTAGCGTTTTTCCAGAGCTCTCGCGCGTGGCCATCCCTTTGGGATCGGCGGGGAAGGAGGGCAGGTTCTTGTCCCAGCCGTCCGGGAGCTGGCCGCTCTGCATCCGGTTCAGTTGATCGGCGAGTTGAGGGAACTGTTTTTTATAGTCCGCGAATTTCGCGTTCCAGGCGGAATGGGCTTCTGCGCCGCGTTTGCCAATGCCATTCTTGAACTGATCGTAGACGCCGTTGGGCACGAGAAATTTCGCATCTTCCGGCCAGCCGTAATTCTTCTTCACCAATTTCACTTCGGCTTCACCGAGCGGTTCGCCGTGCGCCTCGTAGGTGTCTTGTTTGTGCGGGGAGCCGTAGCCGATGTGGCTATCGACCACAATTAGAGTAGGACGGCCTACTGTGTGCTGGAACACTTCGTACGCGCGGCCCAGCGCATCCAGATCGTTCGCATCTGCAATGTGCGTAACGCTCCAACCGTAACCCAAAAAACGCGTCATGACGTCTTCGTTGAAGGACCAATCCGCGGGGCCGTCGAGCGTGACGTGATTGTTGTCGTAAATCCAACAAAGATTCGAGAGCTTCAAATGGCCGGCAAGCGAAGCGGCTTCGCTGGAGACGCCTTCCATCAGGTCGCCATCTCCGCATACGGCGTAGACCTTGAAGTCAAAAATGTCGAAGCCAGGCTTGTTGAAATTTGCTCCGAGCCACTTGCTGGCAATGGCCATTCCAACGCTATTACCTGCGCCTTGGCCTAGAGGTCCGGTGGTGGTTTCGACGCCGGTGGTGATGTGCGATTCAGGATGGCCTGGCGTTTTGCTGCCGATTTGGCGGAAGCGCTTGATTTCGTCCATCGAAACGGCGAGCGAGTCCAGGATTTTGCCGTCTTTCGTGGCTTCTTTGACGCCGGAGAGATGAAGCGTTGAATAGAGAAGCATGGAAGCGTGGCCCGCGGAAAGAACGAAGCGGTCGCGATTGGGCCACGTGGGATCGGCAGGATCATAACGCAAGTGCCGCTGCCACAGTTCATACACGACGGGTGCCAAGCCCATGGGCGCGCCCGGGTGGCCGGAATTTGCCTGTTGCACGGCGTCAATCGCCAACGTGCGGATAGTGTTTATGCTTAACAGGTCGAGATTCGGCTGGCTCACATTGGCTCCTGTGGCCGGGAGGAACGGCTCCTGCGGACCACTCGTTAGGTTTTGATGCACCGCGTTGCAGAACGGATGACGTGATTTTACGCCAGAATGAAAGCAGGCGCTCGCTCGCGCGGAATGCTAGTTTGAAAACTGCTGCGCCCTTGCGCAGGGTCCTCCTCAGAGGTGGCTGTCCCCTCAGATTGAGCAAGAAAAATTACCGCGCCCCCTAACGCTTGTCAATCAAGTTACAAAGCATTCACAAAGACTGGCGCATCGTGTTACGCGGCATACAATGGCACGCGCAAGCGTTGAGCGCAGCGTCCATCCATGCTATTTTTTGTAGCTGTCTTGCCCGGGTGGCGGAATGGCAGACGCTGAGGACTTAAAATCCTCCGGGGTTTTACCTCATGGGGGTTCGAGTCCCCCCCCGGGCACCAATTTTCTTCTTTGCATTCAAGCAGTTGACGCTATCCCTGCCCAATTGTTTTGCTTCGCTTTAGCTTTAGCGTTTCTTTGCCTGGGCCCAATTTTGTGCCCACATGTGAATGGGCAGCTGCCGCGAACACACGGTTGATCGCGTCGGCCTGCGGATGAATGTAACGTTGTGTGACAGTTATCGAACTGTGTCCAGCAATTCGGGCGAGGACGAACACGTCACCGCCTA
>DATEWL010000189.1:0-4604 GCA_035258025.1 Candidatus Acidiferrum sp.
AGAGCGCGGTCTTTTGCTAGTGCTTTGTTGATGATGCGTTCCAACTCCGCAGGCAATCTCGGGTTTAAGTGCAGTAAGGAAACCACAGGATTGTTTAGAATTGAATCGAAGATACTCCAGGAATTATTTCCCGTAAAAGCGCGTCGGCCGGTAGCTAGCTCGTACATAACTGCTCCAAACGAGAAAAGGTCGGTGCGCGAGTCCAACTCTTCGCCACGGACTTGCTCCGGGGACATGTAGGCGACAGTACCCAACGGCGTTCCTGGAGTCGTCAGGCATTCGCGTTCACGGGGAAATTTTGTCAGCGTGATGACGCTGGCGAAGGGTTCCTTTTTAGGTGCAATCTTGGCCAGGCCAAAATCTAGAACCTTGGCATGGCTTTTCCGGGTGACGAAGATGTTTGCAGGCTTGATGTCGCGGTGAATGATGCCTTGAGCGTGGGCGGCGTCCAGTGCATCCAGGACCTCGATAAAAATATCCAGCAGACGTTCCACTTCGAGCGGACCATCAGAACTACGACCTAGCGTGTCGCCGTCCAGATGCTCCATGGCAATGAAGATTCTGCCGTCCTCTGCGCCAATATCATAAACGGTGCAGATGTTGGGGTGATTCAGAGCAGAAGCGGCTCTGGCTTCGCGCTGAAAACGCTCCAAGGCCTCGGGGCTTTCTGCTACGTCATCGGACAGAAATTTCAGTGCGAAAAAACGGTGCAAGCGTGTGTCCTCGGCCTTGTAGACCACACCCATTCCGCCGCCGCCGAGTTTTTCCAGCATCCGATAATGCGAAATCGTTTGACCGGTCCTGGAACTGGATTGGGTCACGTTTTCATGGTGAGCCGAAGTCAAGCGCGCGCCTATTGGCAAAACTGCCGATTATCCCGGGAGAGCCGGGCTGTGAACCTCCAGTCCAAATTCTAGTAAGTCGGGTAATTGGAAACTGACCGCTGCCCAGCGGAGGACGCAGAAGCCGAGTGATTTGTGATAGAAGCTTGCGAAGAATCCACACTTTTCCGAGGATCGTGAAGCGGTACCGCAAATGGACGACGTGGAACGGATGCCGGAGCGCTGAGAGGCAACTGCATCTTATTGATTATAGAGCTCTTATTTACATGAACCGAAAATACCCTCTGGCGCATCCCATGCTTGTGGACGTGGATCTGAAGGAGGGTTATCCCGATGGATGGGCGTAATGTCGAGACAATAGGCGTGCGCCGCACGGGTTGGGCTGCTCTAGACCGCGATCCGCAGCAGGACAAAGTGGAGTTTGTCTGTCCGTACTGCGGGGCACGGGACGAGAAGAATGCCAGACGCGAGCGGATGCTATATCATTTCACGGACGGCTTTCTGCAGGATTTGCAGGGCGAGGTGACGCAGTGCCATTCCTGCAAGAGATCGCTGCGCGTGGTTCCGGTGGTGCTGCTGCATGACCAGGACGAAGAGCGGCGATTTGAGGCAGTCTTCTCCGACGAGTTGGCTGCCGCCGCAAAGAATTAATTTGGTCGATGATTTGAATTAGAAAAGAATTGAAAATGGAAACGGGGCGCAAACACCTGCACCCCGTTTTTCTTTTGCGATTTACTGAAACTTAGTAGCGGTGCCAGCAGCCGAAGCGGTCATAGTAGCCGCGGACAATCACTTCGCGGCGCTCGTGGCGCCAGTAGTTAGCGCCGGGACTGTAAAATCCGCGACGGATGACGTCTTCGCGAACCCTGTAGTCATCGTGGCGGACGACGCGATCTCGATCCCTGCCGCGATCCCGCTCGTCGGCTTGGGCGTTGGATGCGCCCACGAAACACAGAGCACCACCCAATACAGCCGTAGCTAAAGCTGCCTGGCCAAACATGGACTTCAGAATATTCGTAAACATTTGCGTCCTCCCGGGCGTCTCCAGGACTGCTCTCGGGTTGCGCCCTATAGTCTATGAAACACCCCTGCACCACAAATGTTGCGCAGTACGGAAAGAGTGGCGCCAGCGAGGATGTCTGGAGACTCTTCACATAAACAAAAAGAGCGCAGCGGAATTCCGCTGCGCTCCGAAGAAACCAAAACTAGCGGGGAGGATGATCGTGGTCGTGCTCATCCCAATCGCGTTCCAAGTGCCATTTCCGAGTGTCCTCATCCCACCAGCGATGGCTGTGTTCCCAGCACCATTCCCGCGCGGCGATTAACGCGGTGCGCTGTTCGGCTGCCTGAGGGCTGTCCCAACCATGTCTTTCAGCGGCTTTGTGCAAATCATGATCAATCCTGATAATGCGCTTTTGGCAGTCATCATCGTCTGCGCGGGACTGCGGCGGACCGAAAAGCAGGAAAGAGCCCGCGAGAGTGGCTCCTACGAGCAGCGCTTTTTTGAACAACGAAAATTCCATGCAATGTCGCATAAGTATTTTTCCCTCCGATTCCAGCCTAATGAGCGCAGGGAGCTGCATCTATCAGGTAGAAGCCGTAGAACGGTGTGAGGGATTGCTGTAGACGAGGAGCGGACGGCGATATCGCTTAGTAGGCCTGCAAAAAGGGATCGACTTCCATGTGATATTTCTCGAGCCCGGCGCGGATGTGATCGAAAGCTTCATCGACGCTGTCGGCGAACTGCAGCATCTTGTACTCGTCTTCGTTGATCGTGCCCCAGTTCACCATGGCCTTCCAATTCAGGACTTTATCCCAGTACTTGCGGCCGTAGATGAGGATGATGTTGTGCTTGGCGAGCTTTCCGGTTTGCAGCAGCGTGAGCATTTCCCAAAGCTCGTCCATCGTCCCAAAGCCGCCGGGAAAAACGACGAGAGCTTTGGCGATTTGCGCGAACCAGAGTTTGCGCATAAAGAAGTAGTGGAAATTAAAGCTGAGCTCCGGGCTGATGTAGGCGTTGGCGAACTGCTCATGGGGCAGCTCGATCGAAAGGCCAATGGATTTGCCGCCAGCCTCGCTGGCGCCGCGATTGGCGGCTTCCATGATGCCGGGACCTCCGCCGGAACAAATGACGAATCGGCGCGGTTTGGGTCCGAGCGTCAGCGACCAAGAGGTAATCTTGTGCGAGAGCTGGCGCGCTTCCTCGTAATAACGGGACATTTCGAGGAGGCTCTTGGCGTGCCGCACTTCGCTTCGATGCCGGACCTGCGCGGCGGCGGATAGTTTTCTGACGTTTTCTTTTTTCAGGCGCGTGACGCGCGCTTGCGCCGTTTCGTGAGATTCGATGCGCGCCGAGCCGAACATGACGATGGTGTCGGCGATCCCCTCTCTCTTAAGCTGCACGAGAGGATGGAGATACTCGGCCAGGATGCGAAGAGGCCGCGCGGGGGTGCTCTCCAGAAACCGATGATCCTCATGGGGCGCTTTTGGCGCGTGCTGGGGCTTGAGCTTGGGCTGACCTGCGGACATGGGCTGTTCTCTCCGAAAGATGCAAACAATCATTGTAGGAATCGCGGAGGCTCGCGGCAACGTCTTCCGCCGAGGGTGCGTCGAATTGAGTACACTGCGGGAACCGGTCTTTGCTAGCGGAGCGACTGAATGAAGCAATCCAGAGGTAAATATGCATTGGTGCTCGTTGTTCTGCTTGCGACTCTGCTTGCGGCGGCCGGTGCGTCTCAGGCGCAGGCTCCCGAAGGACCGATGACGCCCAGGCCCGGCCAGCCGATTCAGCAACCTCCGCCGGACGGGCAGGCCAAGCTGAAAGTTCAAGTCACGCTGGTGAACATGCCAGTGACGGTGCGCAACGTGAAGGGCGAAATGGTGCACGACCTGGACGCCAAGGATTTTCGTATCACCGATAACGGCGTTGAACAAAAGATTTTGCATTTCGATCTCGGAGGCGATCCTGTTTCCGTGGTCATTTTGATCGAGACAAGCTCGCGCATCGATCCGCTGCTGCCACAGATGCGCAAGACTGGGATACTTTTTACGCAGACGGTGATGGGGCCGGAAGGCGAGGCTGCCGTGGTGGGGTTCAACGATGCTGTCGACAAGCTGCAGGATTTCACAACGAACGGTGATTCCATTGAAAACGTTGTGACGCAGCTGCAGTCGGGATCGTCCGGATCAAGGCTCTATGATGCGATGGCCGTGGGGGTGGACATGCTTAGCGCTCGCCTGCCGCAGCCGACAGCGGAGAATCCTGGCCGGCGGCGCTTGCTGCTGATTATGTCCGAATCTGTGGATGTGGGGAGCGAAGCGAAGCTCGGCGAGGTGCTGCGAAAGGCGCAGCTCGCGAACGTGACGATCTATAGCGTGGGGCTCTCGACTACGCGTTCGGAACTGCATTCTAAACGCAAAGACAAGGAGCCGGCGCCGATAGCACCACCAGGCATCATGACGCTGCCTCCGCCGCCTGGGACGATCCAGACTCCCACAACGGAGGAGAACCGCAACAGCGGCGTCGACTTGTTGGGGCTTGCCGTTTGGGCGGTGCAACATGCGGATAACAAGGTGAAGGATCACGCGATGGAAGTGGCTTGCACGGCGACCGGCGGCGAGCATCTCGCTACCTATAAGGACCGGTCGATTGAAAAAGCTATCGACGAAATTGGCGGAGAGTTGCATTCGCAATACAGCATCAGCTACGCGCCGAGCGATTCGAATGCCGTCGGGTATCACGAAATCAAAGTGGACGTGGAT
>DATEWL010000190.1:0-5900 GCA_035258025.1 Candidatus Acidiferrum sp.
GCCAGCTCCCGCGCTTATGCTAGTAGTGTTTTCAATCCCGGCACCCGTCTTCTGGCCGTACTTCGCTGGTTTGGCTATCTTCGCCATCGGCCTTCCTGTAATTCTGAAAAACGAAGTTACACAGGCTCGCGGCCTCGATAAGCTCATGCCCTTTGGCCGCCTCTTCTACGCGATTCCCTTGGCTGTTTTCGCAGGGGAACACTTCACCTTGGGCAGGCTAATGGCCAGCGGGATCCCCTCCTGGATTCCTGCGCATGTTTTTTGGATCTATTTCGTTGGCGTGGCCCTTGTCGCCGCGGCGCTAAGCATCGTGGTCAAGAAATACTCTCAGTTGGCAGCAACCCTCCTGGGTACCATGATCCTTCTCTTTGTTGTGTTGCTACACATTCCACGGGTGGCCGCCAACCCCCACGACAGAATTTCCTGGACGGTCGCTCTAAGGGATCTCTCGTTCAGCGGTGGGGCCTTCGCTTTCGCGGGCGCTCAGCGAAAGCTGCAATCCACAAACACAACGTCGCTCCTCGTATCTCTCGCCCGCTACGTTATCGCCATCACAGCCATCTTTTTCGGCGTCGAACATTTTCTCCATCCTGAGTTCGCCCCCGGCGTCCCCCTCGCAAAAATCACGCCAACGTGGATTCCGCTCCGACTTTTCTGGGCCTATCTTGCTGGCATAGTCCTTCTTGTCGCCGGCGCATGCCTCCTCCTCAACAAACAATCCCGCCTCGCGGCAACTTGTCTGGGCCTCACAATTCTTCTCATTGTCCTAGTGATCTACCTGCCTATCCTGATCTCCATTCCCTCTGACATCGGCAATGGCCTGAACTATTTCGCCGATACTCTGATGTTTGGCGGCACTATTTTAGTTCTGGCCAACGCTCTCCCAAAAGAAAATCGCCTTCCAACGTAGGGGCACGGCACGCCGTGCCCGCTCTGCCCATCCGCCCAACACCACTCGAATTTCGCATCAACGCCCTGCAAGAACGCTAACGACAGGTTGTTTGACCTTGTGTAAGATAATTCTCCGGGAGATGGTCGATGAGGGACGAGAGCACAAAGCAGGCAGCACAGGAGTTTCTCGCCGCGAAGCTTACGGAAGAAGCGCAGAAACTCGAAGCCAAGCTCAATCAGGAAACGGCTGTCGCCCGCTCACTACAAGTTTGGAAGCATTTTCGCGACTCGATTTTCTCCCAGTGCAACGAATGGAATTCTGTGACGCAAGAACAGACCCTCACCTGTAAGGAAACTCCACTTGGAGATCTCAGGGTTTGGTGCGCCGCCACATCAAAACACCTGACCGTGCATTACGATTCCAGGAAGCTGCTAGTCACCCTGAAAAATGGCGGCCGCCGCGAGAATGAAACGGACGTGATCCTCCACATCGAAGGATATTCCACAGGTTCCGATCGCTCGGCTCATCTGGTCCGCAACGATGAACCGGCAAACGTTCCTCTCTTGATTCTCGGAGAGCTTCGCCTATTATCGGGAATAGGCCGCCAAAGAACCTCTTAGTCATAGAAACCGTCCATTAACTCCGCACCTGCCGCGTGCTTGGCGCCACCTTTCTTTCAGGACGCGGGGCTCAACTCGGCCCATGAAACGCCACAGCGACCGGAAAACAACGACAAGATAAGAAGATTTTAATTTCGTCCCTCTCTGAAGGGCTAAGGACATTCAACTTCAACAATCAGAACATACGTTGAAAAGGTGTCCAAAACTGGATAGTACCATTTGCTTTTGGATGCTCGCGACGTACACTGCCGACGTACCTGAGGTAGCAGCCATGTTCACCAAGAAAAACCTCATCAAGTTTGAATACCTGTTGAATCAGAAATGGGCTGTGACAAGAATGATCCAGAGTTACGAATCGGACGAGAAGTTAGCGTACATTCACGGATTTGACGCAGGGATCGATTTGCTTTGCGTCAAAGCAAAGCTGTCTAATCCCGCCATCGCTGAAAATGTTAGAGAACTCGCAGGTAAAATGGCCGAGGAAACGCGGAGACGCTTCGATCGATGAAAGACAAGAAAAGATTGGTCAATGCTATCACGTCATTGTACGGAAAATGACTTAGCCCAGCCAAACCTTCTCAATAGCGCTCACCCTTCGGACCTATCCACTTCCAACAATCTCAAGGAATCCGCAAAATCTTGTGCACATTCTGCTTGGAGCTTCCAGATAGTGACTGGAGTTCCTTCAACCCGCCCATCCCCCAGCTCGCCAGGAACGGCAAAAAGCACAACTCGCGCGATTGCAATACCTTATGCGGATAGAGCAGCGACTCGAGAAACTCCTGATGTGCGACAATCAAGCCGCTTTTGAAAGACTGCGCTCTGCCCGCCTTGCGCTTCAATTTGTCGAGCTGAAAAGCGATTTTTTTCTGTGCCGTCTCCACCGCTCCGCCGAGCGTCGGATCGAGCCGCACAATCTGTTTTTTCAGCGACTCCAGCATCCTCCCGCTTTCTTTCACGGTCTTGTCGAAGTTCTTTCCAAGCGAAGCCGGCACGCTGGATGTCTCCATCTTGCGCCGAAGTTCTTGCGAACCGCGCCACACGTCCTCGATTTTCAATCCATAGCGCCGCAGAAGTTTCTCTGCTTTTGCGTCCAGAATCGTAAACGCCGCGCGCGGCAAAATTACCGGCATGCGCCCCAGCACCTTCCGGTAGATCACTTCCGACTGCGCAAAGTAGGCGATCTCCGCCGGCCCCGCGATGTACGCCGCCGTCGGCAAGAGCGAGTCCTGTACTAACGAACGAAGGAGCGCATTGGGACTGAAATTTTCAGGCTCCGCTTGCACCGCCCGCATCAATTCTTCCTTGGTCCAACTCTGCTCCCCGCTTGTGAATTTTCCGCCGATGAAGGAAATGGGCTTCCGCGTGCCTTCTTTCATGCTGAAAAGCAACGAGCTTCGCGCCGTCACTTTCACTTGCGCCGCGAACCCTGCCTTCTCCAATTCCTTGCCGCGCGCCAGCAGCGCTTCGTTCAGCTCATCGCGGTCTTCCACGGCTCTTCGCAGTACGTCTCCCGCGATGCGATGCAACCGCGCGTCCAGCGGATCAAGGAGGATTAGCCCCTGCTCGGCAAACAATCGCGTGAATAGCTTTCCGAACGAGCTCCCATACGTTTCTTGCGCGCCATAACTCTCGCGAAAAATCCCCCCGACCAATTCTCCTCCCGCTGCCGTCAAAATTCTTGCCGCTTCGTGCACCATCTCTTGGACATCTGAACCCAGCGCAATCCGCCCCACAGGCTTTCCTGCGTCGCCGTTCCCGGGAAGCTCGAATCGTGTCAGCTTGCCTTCCCGAAACCAGGTGGAGACGCGGACCTCGTCAAGATCGTGATCTTCCGTAGCCATCCAGAAGACCGGAACAGCTTCAATGCCCGCGCGCGTCAATTCCTGCGCGATCTGAACAGCTGACACCGCTTTGTATACCGCGTACGCCGGCCCGCCGAACAATCCCACCTGCTGTCCGCTCACAACGGCCACCGCGCCCTTGGCAAGCCTGTCGAGATTTGCACGCGTCGCGTGGCCACCGCCAAACGCCGCATTTTGCTCCCTTAGGATTCCGGCCACCTCTCCTCTCCGGTCCCGGGAGTAGTCAAGCGACCGCGCAGCCTTCTTTACCGCCGCAATCGTTGGAGGGTGCCCATAGAACTGCTTAACGGCAGGAAAATTATCAAGGAATTGAAGAAACAGCTTCGACTGATGCGGGAGCTGGCGAAACGGCAGGCTTCTACATTCCATCGGGAGTTAGATGATACCGGCAGCCTTTCGTAACACCAAATCTGACGGCGTCCGTTTCCCTACGCCACGGGAGTTCATACGAGCTGCTACGGCGCTGAATAGGCCCCTCGTTTAGACGGAGACCGCGCCAGAAAGGCGTGCAGGCGCATGGGCTTCCAATTTGGCCATAAGTTCCCGGATGACATTCCTCTGTTCTTCATGCAATGGCAATAAGGGCTGCCGCGGCGCGCCTCCCCGATAGCCCCCTAGGTCCATGGCGTATTTGACCCCGGGAATACCGCACTGCGACACGATAAGTTTCGACGCTTCCTGAATCCCGCTTTGCAATTCGCGGGCTCTTTCGAGATTGCCTCGATGGACCGCGTCAAAAACCGCGACGCACAGCTCTGGCAGCGGGCTAGCCAACGCAAGGATGGCGCCGACCGTGCCAAGCACGGTCGACGGAAACAGCATGCTCGCCGACCCCGTTAGTATTTGAAACGGCGGCGGAGCTGCGGCAAGCATTTCCGCGATGCGTTGTACGACTCCAGAGCTCTCTTTGATGCCGATGATATTCGGATGCTGGGCGAGAACGCCGACTTCCGGAGCTTCCAGAGCGACGCCCGTGAATTGCGGCACCGAATAAAGCATCACAGGGATCGGTGAGGCATCGGCGACGCGCCGGAAGTGAGCGATGAAGGCTTCGGGTTTGTACATCGGCTTGTAGTAATACGGCGTCTTCACCAGCGCGACGTGGTAGCCAAGCTCCGCGGCGCGCTTCGTACGCTCGATGGTTTCAGCCGTGGACTCCGCGCCGGTTCCCGCGATAAGCCGCATTCCCGGCGCAGCCGATTCCTTCACCGTGGCCAGTACGGTGTCGACCTCCTTGCGGGAGAGCAGCACGGATTCGCCCGTCGAGCCAATCGCTACGTAGCCTGCCAGGCCTGTCGCGTTGTACTTGGTGATATTGTGCTTGATGTCCGCGACGGAAACGGAGCCGTCCGCGGAGAATGGCGTGGTAAGCGCGGGGAAAACACCCGATAAGTTCATGATTTAGTCTCCTGTGCCGGTGCTACCGGAGGCAGCCACGCGGCCGCGATGCAAATCCTGCAGGGCGGCAACTTCGGTGCCCTGATCGAGCAGCGCACGAATTCCACGCGCTGCGGCATGCGCCGCCGCAAGGGTTGTGATGCATGGAATGTTATAGCGAATCGCTGCTCGGCGAATGGATTTTTCGTCGTAAAAAGATTCCCGGCCGAGCGGAGTGTTGATCACCAGGTCGATTTTTCCTGTTTTGACGAGGTCTACGATGTTTGGCCGGCCTTCGTTTACTTTGAAGACGGACTCCGCTGGGATACCCGCCGCTTCGAGCGCCGCGGCTGTGCCGCGGGTGGCGAGTAAACGAAAACCAAGTTCGTGCAGCTCTTTTCCGAGGGAAGCAAGATGCTTTTTGTCTCGATCGTTCACGCTGAGAAAAACGGTACCCTTCCGCGGCAGCCGCTGCCCGGCGGCGAGTTGTGCTTTCGCGAAGGCCAGGCCGTATGACGTGGAAATCCCCATGACTTCGCCGGTGGAGCGCATCTCCGGGCCAAGAATCGTGTCCACGCCGCGGAATTTATTGAACGGAAAGACGGGCGATTTCACAGAGTAGAACTCGTGGACAGCAATTTCAGCGATGCCGTTATGGTGTACTAGCGGCAGATTCATATCCGCCAACTTTTTGCCGGCCATCAAACGCGCAGCCACTTTCGCGAGCGGTACTCCGGTCGCCTTGCTCACATACGGAACCGTCCGCGAAGCACGCGGATTCACTTCGAGAACATAAACGGTGTCGCGCTGAATGGCATATTGAACGTTCATCAGGCCGATGACTTTGAGTGCAAGGGCTAGGCGTTTGGTGTATTCGCGAATGTGCTCGAGAATTGCGGGCGACAAGCTCACTGGAGGTAATACGCATGAGGAATCGCCCGAGTGCACACCGGCTTCTTCGATATGCTCCATGATTCCGCCGATGACCACGTCGGTCCCGTCAGCGAGAGCGTCGACATCAACTTCAGTGGCTTCTTCCAAGAACTGATCGATCAGGACGGGCCGCGCTGGCCCCATCATGGCCGCTTGCGCGACGTACTCCTGCACGGTATTCACGTCGTACGCGATGACCATCGCGCGTCCGCC
>DATEWL010000191.1:0-4300 GCA_035258025.1 Candidatus Acidiferrum sp.
CTACTTTCGGATTTTCAATCGTGCTCTGACTCATGGCTTCTCCTTCTTAAGAATTTTTCCTCGACCACTCAGAAAGTGCGGAAGCCCGCAGCTTCATGCCTCACAAGTTCCCCCACCCAATCAACTCAACTCCGCCGTCAGTTGCTCGCCGCGCGCGTCTTGTTTTCCTGCACCACTTTGCTCATTTGCGCGTACATCTTGCGCAATGCCTCGACCGATCCCGGATTGCGCTTTTCTCTCCACGCGTCCAGACGCTTGCAGTGCTCCTCCAGATTTCCCAGGAACTGTGGATTCGCAAACATCGTCCTCCACGCGCCGACCAGCGGCTTCACCTGCTCCCAAACTCCCCATTGCTCGCCCGAATTTTCAAACAACAATTCTTCATCCACCAGCCCGCGGTTTGCGATGCTCGCCACCATCTCCCAGTAGCCCAGCACCATCCGCATGTAGGCGTTCTCCTTGCTTCCCGGAAGCGTCAGCCGCATCGCATCTTCGGGGCTTTTCGGATGAAAATTCACCGACATCCACTCCCGCGCTTCCCGCAGCTTCGGCTCTCTCCTCAACTCATACAAATGCAGCATCAGGTTCACTTGCTCATGTGTTGCTCCCATGCCTTCTCCTCTTCTTATCTGCGAAACAACTTCGTCGCGATTTCTTTCCAGCGAAGCTTGTTCGCCAACACCGCCGCCACTCCGCCCGCCGAAACCGCCGATGTGATCAGCATTGCCGTTGTCGCTATGCACGCAGGACACATACAATCCTCCTAAAGACCAACCAACTAGGCTGATCGAGCCTTTTGTACGAAAGCGGGAGGCTCGTCCGCGCTCGGTCCCCAGCTCGCCGGCACGGCCACGTCGAGCATTCGCAGGTACACGCTAAATTGTCCGCGGTGCTGGTACCAGTGGCTCAGCATCCCGTCGCGCAAGAACTCCCCTCGAGGTTGCGCAAACAGATCCCGTCCGCCAGAAACCATGCGCCAGCTCTCCTTCATCGCCGCGTCATCGAATTTCGGCAATAGGCTCCGCACCGTCGCGATGCTTTCCTCCAGCGTCTTGAGGATCTCTTGTCGGCTCGCGGGCTGCGGAAAATGAAAAGACTCTGGAGCTTGCGCCGGATTGTTTTGCACGAAGCGAACGATTCCGCCCGGCACAGAAGCGAGATGGTAGGCGAGCTGCCCGGCGGACAAGGATTTGTTGTGCGGCTTCCATCCCAACTTATCTTCCGGCAGCCGCTCAAGGAACCTCCGTGTGACTGGTGCTTGTACTTCAAACTCTGCGAGAAAAGCTTGTGCAATCGACATGTTGATTCTCCTTTTATTTCGAAACTAATTTCCTAGGGGCCGGAAGCGGAGCTGGAACGCGCTCCCTTTGCACGCTACTGCTTCTTCCCGCCTCCGACTGCGAACGATCCATGCGCCTCAGCCGCCTTCCGCACTCGCTCGTTGATCGTTCCCCACCCGCCCGTCACGCCTTTTCTATGGTCGTCCAGAATCAGACCCAGCGCCGTGTGATGAAACTTGATCATTGTTCCGCCCTCCGTTTCGTTCAACCGGTACTGCACATTGGAACTCACCGGATAGGACATAAACATCGGTCCCGTAAACTCCAGCAGCGTCGGCCGCTTGATCGCCTGCACGTGTCCCCAGAAGTGCCCGTTCCCATCTCCCAAATCCCGGAACCATCTCCCGCCCGGCCAAGCCTCCAGCTTCATCGGCATCGGGGTCCCGTTCGACACTTCATTCCCCGGCCCAAGCTGCTCCAGCAGCGTCTCAAACGTCACCTCCAGCGAAGCCTTCACATAAATTTCCTGCACAATATTCAGCGTCAAGCTATCGAGTGCCACCATTGCTGCTGCCATCGAACTCATCGTTCCTCCTCAAAGAGTTTATTTTTCCAGAGCCCAGCCTGAAATCCTTCAATCCCTTAATCCTTCTTCACCGCCCCGCTCTTCTCTTCGGCCCGTTCCTTCACCCGGATCAACTGATGCTGCCAATACCGTTCAAACGTCCCCGCCCAGTCATGCAAAGGCCGAATCGCCTCTGCATTGGTCTTATAAAACATCTGTCTCCCATCCCGCCGCGCATGCACCAGCCCAACATCCTTTAAGACGCGCAAATGCTTCGAAACGGAAGGCTGCTCCATCTCTAAAGCATCCACAATCTCCCCCACCGGCCGTTCCTGCAGCGCCAGGTAGTTGAGTATCTCCCTCCGCCGTGGCTCCGCCACAGCATTAAAAGCGTCAGAAGTGGTAGCCGCTCGTGCCATGAGAAGCACAATACATTCCTATATAGGAATATGTCAAGCATTATTTTTCTCGTTTTTAAAACGGCAAGGTCGCGGATTCCGACTCGGTCAGTTTGGCTTAGAACGTTTCGTTCGAAACAGGAACAACGGGACTGCCAATAGGACTGCCAACGCAGCGGGAGGGGCTAATACTTCCACAAGGAATCGGGAATTCCTTTGGTGTTTTTCCTGAAGCGCCTTTAGCGTTTCAACAGAGGGATGTCGGTGCCAATTGTCAAACTCCGTCCTTGCGAAGTCCTGGCCCGGCACCATGAATGAACCGAGTATAAGCACCATAAGAGCTCCAATTTCGAGAATCCAGAGGGCTCGAGACCAAGGGGGTTTCACGCTATCCCTCCTCCGCATTTAGTTACCCATCATCTCAAATTCTCCGGTCCTCGCCCGCAAAGTTATCTTTTGTGCCCTCCTTGAGGGAACTTTTCGCCCGCTCGCGACATTACCGTTAGTGGAGGCTCAAGCTGCCATTCATGCAAGACGCGCTCCCAGCTCTCGTTCTAAACTCGGAGGCTCTGAAGCCCACCCCCATGAACGACACGCCGCCCACGCCCGCTTTCCCAGCCAGCCCCGCCAGTGACGAGCACCTCATGCTCGCCTTCTCCAAAGGCTCCACCGAATCCTTCAACGAACTCTTCCTCCGCTACAAACAACCCATCTACGGCTTCTTCCGCCGCCGCACCGCCGACCCCAATCACGCGGAAGAACTCTCTCAAGAGACCTTTCTAATCCTCCTCCGCGCCGCCTCCCGTTACGAACCCCGCGCCCTCTTCCGCACCTACCTCTACGCCATCGCCTTCAAAATCCTGCGCGCCCATCGCCGCAAATCCGCCTTCCGCGCCACTTTCTTCGGCCATCCCAGCACGATTCCCGATCCTGCCAAGCAGGACGCCACCGAATCCGGCCTCTGGGTCCGCCGTGCCGTCGAAAAGCTCGACCGCATCGACCGCGAAATCCTCCTCCTCCGCGAATTCGAGCAACTCAGCTACGCCGAAATCTCCGACCTTCTTGAGCTCCCCATCAACACCGTCCGCTCCCGCCTCTTTCGCGCCCGCACCGCGCTACGCAATCTGCTAGAGCCATCCGCCGTGTCGGCCTCTAACGAAACCCCGCAATCCGCCGAGCAAGTCGCCCTGCCGAGCGCCTCGCAAACAATCTCACAGAAAGGCATCCGTCTATGAGCACCACCCCACATCCATTCGCGCCAGAAGAAATCATGGCCCACCTCGACGGCGAACTCTCGCCCGCCCAGTCCCAGTCCGTTTCCAGCCACATCGAAACGTGCACCGAATGCTCCAGTCTCGCGACCAGTCTCCGCACTTCTTCGCAATCTCTTTCTAACTGGAGCGTCGCGCCTACACCCGTTGACACGATATTCGCAGAGCATCTCTCCGCTGCCGTCGCCAAGGCTCCATCGAATTCTCATCGGCTAAAATTCCAGATCCTTCCAAGTCAGCGATGGAAATTGCTCACCTCTTCTGCCGTCCTGGCTGTTCTCTTGATCGTGACTATTGGCTGGAGGGGTGGTCAATACCATATGACCGTAGATCAGGCGAGAGTGGCAGCCGCAAGACACGCCCAGGAGCAAGAAGCCATCATTGCTAGTCTGCGCGAGGGAGACAAGTCACAGGACCAGCTCCAAGATAAGTGGGTATACGTGCCTCGATCGGGCCTAAACCTGTCTAAGTCAGAGCCCCTCTCGAATCGCCCAGAAGTGATAGGACATGGAAGCGGCAACGGCATGGGTCCTGTTTCCGCAGACTCAAATGGAGTCACTCACGGTCTCGTCGACAACGCCCAAAGCAGCTTTGCGTTGGAGGAAAAATCCGTCTCCGCCCAGCAGTCCCGTCTCTCCTCGGGACCTATGATCGCCCGTACTGTCTCCGTCTCTTTGATCGCAAAAGACTTCGATTCCTCACGGACAGCACTCGACGCCATCCTCGTGCGGCACAACGGCTATGCCGCAAATCTTAGCGTGAGCACTCCTCAGGCCGCGGCGCGTT
>DATEWL010000192.1:0-10247 GCA_035258025.1 Candidatus Acidiferrum sp.
CCCGATGGACTTTCCTCTATCGATGCCGCGCCTCTTTTCTGCGCGGGAGTCACTGTCTATCGCGCTTTGAAACGCGCCGAAATTCAGCCAGGACAGCGTTTGGCGGTGTTTGGGGTGGGCGGCCTCGGCCACTTGGCCGTGCAAATCGGCGTGGGTTTGGGAGCGATCGTGACGGCGGTGGATGTGTCCGATGAAAAGCTTGCACAGGCGAAAAGCCTGGGTGCGTCCGCCACGCTGAACGCAGAAAGCGTAAACGTCGTCAAAGAATTGCGGCGCGCGGGCGGGGCACATGTTGCGCTGGTTACCTCAGCTGCGAAAAAGGCGTACGACACGGCGTTTCCATGCATCAGGCCAACTGGGACGCTCCTCGTGGTTGGCCTGCCTTCCGAGTCGCTCTGCTTCCCGCCGATCATGATGGCGGCAACGGAAGTGCGTATCCAGGCTTCTTCTGTCGGCACACGGGAGGACTTGCAGGAAGTCCTGGCACTGGGCGCGGCGGGAAAAGTCCGATGCCAGACGGCCAGCCGTCCGCTGGCGGAAGTGAACGATGTGATGGAGCAACTGCGGCTCGGACGAGTTTCCGGCCGGATAGTGCTCGTACCACGCTAAACGGAGTTCTGATGCTCGGCCCTTTCGGTGGCTGGCCACAGGGCCGCGCCTCTCCAACCTCGGCGTCCGCCATACATCCAGAATGCCGAACGGCAAGCAGGCCAAAGGCCGGTATACGTCCCTGGCTGGATCCTCCCGTGGTTTCAACTTGACGTTAGTCAATATTATGTGATACGGACAATCATAATTTTGGATAGTAGGTCGGGGTATGGGGTCTTCGAATTCCTGGGACTGAGTAAGAGTCTCTCGTGGTGGCTCCATGAACATTGGCATGCTGGCGTAAACCGACGCGCGGGTGGATGGAGGGATGAGAATCCGGCCAGCCGGAGATGGATGGTGCGAAGCAGGGCTTGCGTGGGAAATTTCGGCAAAAGTTCTGTGAAGTGTTCGCTGAACCAGGAGGAGTTATGAGGCCAATTTTTCTTGCTGCCGCATTGCTATCTTTTGCAAGCCTGCTCCCGGCAAACCGCGTCGCGCACGCGCAGGGCGGAGGTACATCGGGCGAGATCCGCGGGACGATAACGGACCC
Source organism: Candidatus Acidiferrum sp. (assembly GCA_035258025.1). Taxonomy (GTDB): domain Bacteria; phylum Acidobacteriota; class Terriglobia; order Acidiferrales; family UBA7541; genus Acidiferrum. The sequence goes on from DATEWL010000192.1 coordinate 1,139, forward strand.
CACCGGAGCGACCGTTCCAAAGGCCACGGTGACCGTTGAAGATTCCGAGAAAGGAATCCGGCGCACCGCGGTGACGGAGACGGACGGCGAGTATCGCCTGACGGGACTTCCGCCAGCTTCCTACACCCTGACTATTGAGAGCTCAGGATTCCGGACCGAGATCCGAAAAAGCGTGGTCCTGAACGTCGGAGAGACACTCATTCTCGATTTTCGTCTGCAAGTGGCTTCGGCGACGGCGAATGTGGAAGTAACGGCGGAATTGCCGGCCGTGGAAACATCCAGGGGGAGCCAGGCGGACACCGTAGTGCAACAATATATCGCGGACCTGCCCATCAGCCGCCGCGACTACCTCACCTTTACCTTGTTGATGCCGGGAGTGAGCAATTCAAACACGATTACGGACACTGCCGATTTCCGCGTAAAGCAAACGCCGCAGAGCGGGCTCTCTTTTTATGGAAGCAACGGCCGGGGCAACAGCGTCACGGTGGATGGAGGAGAAGCGAACGATGACGCCGGGGGCGTGCGCCTGAACCTGGGCCAGGATGCCGTGCAGGAATTCCAGATCAACCGGAGCGATTACGGCGCTGATCTTGGGGGCGCGAGCGGCGCGGTCATCAATATTGTCTCGAAGTCGGGCACCAATGAATTGCACGGCAGCCTGTTTGGTTTCTACCGCAACGGCAACATGGATGCGCGCGACCCGTTTGCGTTCACGCAAGCGTTGCAACCCGGCGGGCCCTTCTCGCTCGACGCCCAGGGCACGCCCGTCAAGAACAAACTGAATCGAGAGCAATACGGAGCCAGTGCGGGCTTCCCAATTCAAAAGGATAAGACGTTTCTGTACGCTGCGTACGAGGGGTTGAATTCAAATGCGCAGGACTCTGTCCCACTGCTGACGAATAGCAACATTTTTGCGCCCACGATCGCGCAGCAGCAGCTTATTGGCAATCTGGCGGCGCAGCCAGCCACCAATTTGGTTCCATGCCTCACGACGAATACGGCGAATCCGCTGCTAAATCCTATTATTCTGCCCGCGCCAACTTGTGCGTTTGCGCTTCAGAGCATTTTGACGATAAATCCCGCCCCAGTGCCCGGCAATCCTTTTGTCCCAGGGATTAAATCCGCGCTGGATCCTTATATCGTCAATCAGTTTGAGATCAACGGCGGGTTGTTCCCATTTCCGATCCGCTCCAACGCTGTTTCCGGGCGTCTCGATCATCGCTTCAGCGACAACGATCAGGCTTTTCTCCGCTACAGTTTTGTGCACCTCACCGAAAAGGACCCTGATTTACAGGCATTGACGGGGCTTTCCCGCGGCAATTCCGAACTCGCGTGGGACAGCACCGCGCAGGCCTCGTGGTTCCATCAGTTCAGCGCCTCGACGCAGAACGAAGCCTTCGCCCAGTGGAATTGGAACCAGTTTAACGTGAACACCAATGACCTCGGCGGACCCGGGTTGGACGTCGAGGGATATGGATTTTTTGGCCGCGGCATTTTTCTTCCCAGCCACTCAACAGAACGGCGCTATGAATTCGGAGACAATCTGACCCTCGTTCGCGGGCACCACACGATCAGGACGGGATTCGAGGAGTTAATTCGCGGTAACAACACCACCTCGCAGACCTTTTTTGCGGGCCGTTTTGAATTTCTCGAACTACCCGGCGCTTTGGTTAGTCTTTGCTTGGAAGCCCCAGCGGCCTGCGGAGCCAATACGCCGACTTCGAGCATAAGCACGCTCCAATCATGGAGCCTGGGCTTGCCCGCGTTTTACGAACAAGGATTCGGCAACCCGAAATACACACAAAACCGGCCATTCACGGCCGCTTATGTTCAGGACACCTGGCAGTTTCGGCCCAATCTGACGCTGCACTACGGCCTGCGATACGAGTTGGATACGCAGTATGGGGTCTTGCATACTCCCAAGAAAAACTTTGCGCCGCGAGTATCCATCGCATGGGATCCCTTCAAAGATCACAAGACGGTAGTCCGCGCCGGGTACGGCATCTTTTATTCTCCAATTTACGCACAGATTCCCGGCGTCGTGAATGTGCTCGGTAACGTCAACGGCACGCGCACCATCGCCAATACTCTCGTTTCTATCCTCGGCGCGGCCACGGGCAATCCGTCGATTCCCGTGACCAGCTCGGCGATAATCTTCCAGACGCTCTATGCTGAGGGACTCACTGCAAATCCGGTGCAGAACAGCATCATTGGTTGTGGCACTCCGGCTACGGCGCAATATGCCTGCATCACTCCAGCGGACTTGACGCAGTTTGGCCTCACGGTCGCAAATACCGGCCCGCTGCCGCCAGGCACAGTGCTTTTCGCGGGCCAGCCGGGTTATGCGAGTCCCATGGCGCAGCAAGCCTCGCTGAGCGTCGAGCGGCAGATAGGCGCGGGATTCACCCTCTCCGCAAGCTATATCTTTGTTCATACCACTCACCTTCCCGTTGCGCTGGACTCAAATCTATTGCCCGGTGCACCGATCTGCCCGACTGCAGGCGTCGCGGACTGCGGCCCGCCAGGCCTTGGAGCAAACGGGCTGCCCACCAATGGTCTCCCATTCCAAGATTGGGGAGCACCGGAGTGCGCGGCCGATCCCGGGCTTTGCTTTGCCGATCCCACGCACACGATTCTCCAGAACAACATTTACAGTTCGGCGGCCTCCGCTCTCTATCAGGGCGGAATACTCGAACTCAAGAAGCGCTTCTCGAATCATTTCACGGTGCTGGCGAACTACACCTACAGCAAAGCTTTGGACAATTCCACGGACTTCAACAGCGACTATTCCCCGTTTAATGCTACGTGCCTGCGTTGTGATTGGTCTGTCTCGGATTTTGACCAGCGCAATAAGGTGATCATCGCCGGCGTCTTCGAAAGCCCGTGGGAACATTCCCGCATCCTTGGCGGCTTCCAACTTTCTCCGGTATTTACGTTTAACAGCGGCCATCCGTTTAATCTCCTGGCTGGCGCGGACATCAATGGAGACGGTCACTTCACCAACGACCGCCCTCCGGCAGATGGACGCAATACCGGTATTGGCCCCAGCTACTACGACTTCGACATGCGACTCAGCCGCACCTTCAAGGTGCATGAAAAGATAGCTCTGCAACTGACCGCAGAAGCCTTTAACCTGGCCAACCGCACGAATTACGCCAGCGTGAACAATATCGTCGGCGCCGCGTTTGCTCCGCCGTTCAACGTGCACGGCTTGAAACCAGGCACGGTCCTGAGCGATGGGTCAGTGTCCGGGCCCAGTACTCCGCTTGGCTTCACGGCGGCTTTCCCCAAACGCGAAATCCAGCTCGGGCTGCGGATAATCTTCTAGCACCATCGCCACCCCGACACGGCGGCGTGCCACCGGATGCCGCCACGGAAGAAGTGCGATCGATCGAAGGTTGTCGGCTGGATTTTTCGCGCCGCCCATGGGCGCCTGAGATTCCCTATCTTGCATGCAGGAGGAAATTGTCATGTGGCAAAAGACAAAGCGGACCATCTTTATTTCAGTATCAGTGGCGATCCTTCTTTTCTCGATTACGAGCAACGCCCGCGCCCAGGCCGGTGTCACCACGCACGCCGGAACCCTTGCGGACGGCGCCACCTACTTGATTGAAGTTCCGGCAAATTGGAACGGCACTTTGTTTCTTTACAGTCACGGCTATGTGGTGCCGGGAAGCGCGAAGAACCCCGCACAAGATGTCGGCGACCCCTTCACGCGATCTTTCATGCTCTCCAGCGGCTACGCTTTGGCTGGATCCTCCTACGCCACCACCGGGTGGGCCATTCACGAAGCGCTGCCGGACCAGATCGCCGTTCTTGATGTGTTCAAGAGGGTCTTCGGGCATCCGAAACGCACCATCGCTTGGGGACACTCCCTCGGCGGCATCATCACCGCTGGCCTCATCCAACGCAACCCGGAGCGCTTTGATGCTGCGCTGCCCATGTGCGGAGTGCTTTCCGGCGGCGTAGCCACCTGGAACACCGCGCTCGATGCCGCGTTTGCTTTCAGGACGCTGCTTGCGCCCGGCGCGGGGCTCCAAGTCGTCAATATTGCAGACCCGCCTGCAAATCTCACCCTCGCGGAAGAAATGCTTGGGGCGGCGCAAGCTACACCTCAGGGTCGAGCGCGGATAGCGCTCGTCGGGGCTGTGGGTGACTTGCCAGGATGGTTCACTCCACTGTCACCAGAGCCAGCGTCGGACGATTTCGCCTCACAAGAGGCCAACCAGTTCGAATGGGACCTCCAAGTGGACTTTCCATTTGCTTTCGCGTTTCGCGCGGAACTCGAAGCGCGTGCGGGGGGCAATGTCTCCTGGAATACAGGAGTCGATTACCGAAAACAGTTGGATCGCTCGATTGGGCGCGACCAAGTTCGAGCGCTCTACCAGCAGGCCGGCCTCGATCTTGACGCCGATCTAGACACGCTGAACGATACCGCGCGAATCAGCGCCGATAAGGAGGCCGTTCATTACCTGGAGAGAAATATTATCTTCGACGGCAAAATCCACATACCCGTGCTGACTCTGCATACCAAGGGCGATGGGTTGGTGGTGGTTCAAAATGAGAGCGCCTACAAAAATGTTGTCGATGAAGAAGGCAACGGAGAATTCCTGCGCCGCACGTTTGTCTCGCGGGCAGGCCACTGTGCCTTCACCCCGGCGGAGACAATTGCCGCCGTTCAGACGCTCATTAACCGCCTGGATACGGGAAGATGGCACGGCGTCGATGCCGGCGACCTGAACAATGCCGCGTCATCTCAGGGACCTTTTTTCAACAGGTTCATCGTGCTTAACGCAGACGGCACCGTCAATTCCCTCGTTCCTACTCCGCCGGCATATATCGAATTTGAACCAAGCCCGTACCTTCGACCGTTTGACGCACTCAAGGCAGATTGTGATCGCGGATTCCCGTGCGGCAATCCATTTTTGCAGTTTAACCAGCACTAGATGATCGGCGTTTTGGCGTATCTTCGCGCCTTCGAGAAGAATGGGTGCTCCCGGGAAATAGCGTTAGTTTCTAACATATAATATAAACATTCGCTACGCGTCATTTACGGCTGGGCTAATTAGTAATCGCGCAAGAGGCACGGGATGCAGACCATTCCCCAAAAACCGAAGGAGCCGGATTCATGGATCTAAACCTAACTGCTGAGGAGTCGGCGTTTCGCGACGAACTCCGCGCGTGGCTTGCTTCCAACCTCCCGAAGGACTGGGACGAGTGGCGTGAAAAGCCCATGGAAGAGTCCTTCCCATACCTGCGCGCCTGGCAAAAAAAGCTTCAGGAAGGCCGCTGGGCCGCAGTTTCCTGGCCCAAGGAATATGGCGGCCGCAGCGCCACGCTGATGCAGCAAGCCCTTTTCTGGGAAGAGATGGCACGCGTCGAAGCGCCGCCCATGGCCAATTCGCTTGGTTTGGGCCTCATCGGCCCCACCATCATTGCCTACGGTACCGAAGCGCAGAAAAAGCGCTATATCCCAAGAATTCTGAGCGCGGAAGAGATCTGGTGCCAGGGCTTCTCCGAGCCTAACGCTGGTTCCGATCTCGCAGGTCTGCAAACCGAAGCGCGCCTCGAGGGCGATCATTACATTGTGAATGGCCAAAAAGTCTGGACCAGTTACGGGTGGGTGGGCGACTGGTGCGAACTCGTCGTTCGCACCGATGCCGCCGCAGCGAAACACAAAGGGCTCACCGTTCTTCTCGTGGATATGAAATCGCCTGGCGTCGAAGTTCGACCTTTGCGCCAAATGACCGGGGAATCCGAGTTCAACGAGCTGTTCTTCCGCGATGTTCGCGTGCCCGTTGAAAATGTCCTCGGCAAAGTAAACGACGGCTGGAATGTGGCGGTGAGCACCCTGATGTACGAACGCGGTTCCTACGGCGCGCGCCTGCATCTCATCTTCAAGCGTTTTTTCACGCGCCTCATCGAGCTCGCGCGCACCATCCAGCGCAACGGCCGCCCCGCATCCGAAGATCCAGTCATTCGCCAGAAGCTCGCGCAATGCAGCGCGGAAATCGAAATCATGCGCTTCAACCAGATGCGCGCCTTCAGCCGTATCACGGCCACTGGCGTCCCGGGCCCCGAGGGCTCGATCCAGAAAATTTTTTGGAGCGAGCTTAACCAACGCCTGCAGCAAATCGCTCAGGAAATCCTCGGTTCCTACGGCCAGCTCACGGCAGACGATTCGCACGCCATCGACAAAGGGCAGTGGTCCTACGCCTACCTGCGCACCCGCGGAAACACCATCGAAGCAGGCACCTCCGAGGTGCAACGCAACATCATCGGGCATTTCGTCCTTGGTCTGCCCAGAAGCTATTAACCAGAATCCACGAAACCAGAAATTAGGAAAGGGATGCGCGATGCAATTCGGTTTGAGTGAGAGCCAGGAATTTCTGAAAGACAGTGCCCGCAAATTTTTTGCCGGTGAGTGCCCCAGCGCGGAAATGCGGCGCCTGATGGAAACGGATACCGCCTACGACGCCGCGCTTTGGTCGAAGCTCACCGACCAGGGCTACACGGGCATCATTTTTCCGGAAGAGTACGACGGAGTCGGCCTCGGCAAAGTCGAGCTCATGTTGCTGATGGAAGAGTCCGGCCGCGCGCTTTTGCCTGGCCCATTTTTCTCGACCGTCGTCCTTGCAGGATCCGTATTGGACGCTGTCGCTGCGCCTGCGCACAAGAAACAATATCTGGGGCCGATATGCCACGGCGAAGTTCGCGCCACCGTCGCCGTTCTCGAAGCAAGCGCAAGCTGGAACCTCGGCGATGTCGAATTGACCGCGACCAATGGAAAACTGACCGGCGAGAAATTCTTCGTTTCGGATGCTGCCATCGCCGACTTCCTCATCGTCGTGGCGCGCGACGGAATCTTCGTTGTCCACTCCAAAGCTCGCGGCCTGAAAATATCTCCCATGTTGGGAATAGACCTTACTCGAAAACTCTATGTCGTTGAATTCAGCGACACTCCAGCGGAAAAAATAGGCTCTAACTCGAATCTCGCGCGGGCTTTCGATGTCGCCACCGCGGCGCTCGCTGCGGAACTCGTTGGCGGGATGCAACGGACGCTCGACATCACCGTCGAATACGCGAAGACTCGAAAACAGTTTGGCAAACCCATCGGAATGTTTCAAGCCGTGCAGCACCAGTGCGCGGACATGTATCTCGAAACCGAGAGCTCCCGCTCTGCCGTGTATTACGCCGGCTGGGCGCTGGAAGAAAATTCGCCCGACGCAGCGGCCGCCGTTTCCATCGCTAAAATGTACGCGAGCGATGCCGCGCGCACCGTCGGCAACCGTGGCATCCAGATTCACGGCGGCATGGGTTTCACCTGGGAAAACGATGTTCACCTCTACTACCGCCGCGCGAAAGCCTCAGAAACCGCATTCGGCGATGCCACTTTTCATCGCGAGCGCATCGCTTCGATGGTAATCGATTCCGCCAGCACCTCCGCGAGAAGTGTGTAAAATTATATTCACTACTCGAGAGCACCCTTGACCGCTAGTGCCTGCCGGAACGGGAGAGTCCATGTCCTTCGTTGAAAATAGAGGCGCCAGAATTTATTGGGATGAACAGGGCTCCGGCGAACCGCTCTTGCTCATCATGGGCCTCAGCTATCCCTCATACATGTGGCATCGCAGCCGCCCGATTCTCGCGAAACGATTCCGTACCATCGCTCTAGATAATCGCGGCGTAGGCCAAAGCGACGCGCCTCCAGGCGTCTATTCCATGGCGCTGATGGCGGGCGACGCGGCGGCCGTGCTGGATGCCGTTGGCACCGAGAGCGCACACATATTCGGCGTCTCCATGGGAGGCATGATTGCCCAGGAATTTGCGCTTCAATATCCGAATAGCGTGCGCTCGCTGATTCTGGGTTGCACTGCCGCCGGTGGTCCCCATGCCGTACAGGCCGAACCGGAAGCCCTGCAAGCTCTTCTGCGCCGTGACGTCACTCCCGAAGAATCCAAGGAAGCCATCATCCCTTTCATTTATGACGCCGCTACGCCGCGCGAGCGCATCGGCGAAGACATGGCCATCCGCATGAAGTGGTATCCGACCGCGCAAGGGTATATGGGTCAACTTCAGGGTATCTTCGGCTGGGAGGCCTACAGCCGGATCGCGCAAATCACGGCTCCCACGCTGGTCATTCACGGCCAAACCGACCGGCTCGTTCCAGCTGCCAATTCTCGTTTGATCGCCGAGAAAATTCCAGGCGCGAAGCTCGTGCTAATCCCTAATGCCAGCCACATTTTCGAGACTGACCAGCCCGACGTGGCGCATCACGCAATCTTGGAATTTCTAGCCGCACAGCAGGCTCGCGCGCAAACGCACAGCTAATGAAGCGCGATGCCCTACCGCACTGAAACATACAAATCCACTACGGAATCCGCTGGATTTTTAGCCCGTTGATCGTAAACCTCGAAGTCCGCCTTGTAGGTTCGGTCCCCACCCAACGCGCTCTTCGGCGTCGCCCAAACTTTTTGCCACATTTCGACAACGACTTTTTGCACGGGGCCTTTCTCCGAAGTGAACACGGCATATTGTCCCGGAGGCACATTCTTCACAACCATGCCCGCTGGCACGCTCTCCACTTTCGTCACGCGCGCCCCCAGCACGTAGGTGTACTCCCCATCCTTGTCGCTTGCATATTCCGTGTACAACGCCACAATATTCCCGTCCGCTTTATTCGGAATGGCCGCCAGTACTCCTTCTTTGAATAATCTTTCCCACTGCTTGCCGATGGGTCGCGCCGGCGTCATTTGCTCCGTGTTGCTGGTCCGCACGGAGATGCCAACCACTGTAAATTCGTGCTGCTGCGCAGCCCGCGGGTTCATGTCTGACCCTCTCTGCGCTTCAGAGGACGCAACCATCGAACACATGACGACTGCTGCAGCAATCACCGCCCACCACATCGCGCACCAAGGTGTTCTTCGAATCATCAAATCCTCCACTCGCACCGGCGACGTTTCATTTCACAGCTTGTCGCAATCGTTGCAAGTATGACCCTGTTGTGGCCCCGCATTCTATTCGTTTCTGGCCGGAAATTCGATGCGTTCCATCAGACACTGCCCGCAAGCGCCCTCCTAACACAGATAGGACTATGATGAAGGTATGC
>DATEWL010000193.1:0-3222 GCA_035258025.1 Candidatus Acidiferrum sp.
CGATGGACAAACGCCGAAGCTGACTTTCTTCGCCGTGCTGGCGAGAACGCTTTTCCTGGCGCGTCGCCTGCGGAAAACATGGCACGGGCAAGAAATGGTCGGCATTCTTCTGCCGCCTTCGATTCCTGGCGCGCTGGTAAATTTCGCGGCGATGCTGATGGGTAAAGTGCCCGTCAATCTCAACTACACGGCATCAAACGAAACGCTGGAGTCCTGCGCGAAGCAATGCAGCCTGAAGACCGTGATTACGGCTCGCGCCTTTCTCGAACGCGTCCACGTCCAGCCTCCCGCTGAAACGGTTTTTCTGGAAGACCTCGCGCAGAAGCCGCGTTTTGGCGAACGCCTCGGCGCCGCTTTGGCGTTTTTCCTTCCAGGGCGGCTTATTGAAAAGTATGCCGGCGCCGAACGCGAAACAAAGCTCGAAGACATCGCCACGATTATTTTTTCCAGCGGATCAACGGGCGAGCCCAAAGGCGTGGTGCTGACGCACTACAACGTGGCGTCCAACGTTGAGCAGCTCAATCAGGTCTTTCTGCTGCACTCCAACGATCGCATCATGGGTATTCTTCCGTTTTTTCACTCCTTTGGCTTTACGGGCACGCTGTGCCTCCCGGCCGCGACGGGAATTGGCGTTGTGTTTCATCCCAATCCCCTCGATTCGCGCGTCATCGGCGCGCTCGTCAACAAATACGCAGTGACTATGCTTCTTGCCACGCCGACTTTCCTCAATGCCTATACGCGCCGCTGCGAGCCGGAACAATTTGGCAGCTTGCGCTTCGTAATGGCTGGAGCGGAAAAGCTGCCTGACCGAATTTCCCAGGCATTTGAGGATCGCTTCGGCCTCCGGCCTCTCGAAGGCTACGGCTGCACGGAGTGCTCTCCGGCCGTCACGGTGAATACGATCGATTTTCGCGCCGCATCCTTTCGCCAGGTGGGAGCAAAGCGCGGCAGCATCGGGCACCCGCTGCCAGGGATGTCGGTGAAAATTATCGATCCCGAAACGCTGCAAACTCTGGCCGTCAATCAACCCGGCTTGCTGCTCGTGCGCGGACCGAACGTGATGCAGGGCTACTTGAACCAGCCGGAAAAAACAGCGGCCGTTTTGCAAGATGGCTGGTACAACACCGGCGACATCGCCATGCTCGACGAAGATGGGTTTCTTCGCGTCACGGATCGCCTGAGCCGTTTTAGCAAAATCGGCGGCGAAATGGTCCCGCACATCAAGGTGGAGGACAAGCTGCACGAACTGGCACACGCCACGGAACAAGTGTTTGTGGTGACAGCCGTTCCCGACGAAAGAAAAGGCGAACGCCTCATGGTCCTGCACACGCTGCCGGAGGATAAGCTGAAAGAAACTCTAGAGTTGCTCGCCAAGTGCGACCTTCCGGCGCTTTGGAGGCCTCGCCCGGATCAGTTTCTGCGCGTAGAGAAATTGCCGTACCTCGGCACAGGCAAGCTGGATCTGCGGAAGGCGCGCGAACTCGCCCTGGAAGTCGTGAAACCGGCATGAGCGCCTCCATGCTAACGGCGCGGGTAAACGCAGGACCTTTCTGCAAATGACAAATGCCGAGAGTGTTCATCTCCAACGCCGGATAGTTCGCCGGGTTGTGCTCACGGCCATTGCGTTGGGAATCTGGTTCTGGACGCAATCGCTGATATCGCGGCGAGCTGCGCCTGCTTCCGCCGTTGGTGACGCGCTCCACACACTGACTGCCGGCCTTAATTCCTACTTCTACCATTCGCCAACCGCCGCCAACGCGCTGCTGATTCTTAGTTCTGCGTTGATTGATGGAATAGCGTTATTTCTGCTGGGACGCTGGCTTTTTGGGCCGAGTGTACGTCCCTTCCTGGGACTCGTGCTACTGCTTGGGCTGCGCCAAATCATGCAAGCCATCTGCGCGCTTCCAGCACCCCCAAACATGATCTGGCACTATCCCGGATTCCCTTCGCTGCTGGTCACCTACAACGTGGGTAACGATTTTTTCTTCTCCGGCCACACCGCCATTGCCGTCTTTGGCGGGATCGAATTGGCGCGTCTCGGAAAGCGATGGCTGACAGTCACAGCCGTGGCTGTCGTTCTCTTTGAAATTGCCACCGTGCTCATCCTGCGCGCACACTACACGATGGACGTTTTTACCGGCATTCTCTCAGCGCTCTGCGTTGCACGGTTTTGCACTGTGGTCTCGCCACGCATTGACGCCTGGCTCGTTCCCACCGGGGAGAGGCGGTGAATTCTGCGGGACGTCTTCCCTCATTCATATCGCAGCGCAACCATGGGATCGACGCGCATGGCGCGCCGTGCGGGGATGTAGCACGCCGCCAGCGCGACAATCGTCAGCAATACCGCTACACAAGCGAATGTCAGCGGGTCCCTGGCGCTTACGCCGAAGAGCAGACTCGCCATGAGCCAGGAAAATCCGGCCGCGGCGACGACACCAAGGAGGACACCGATAAGTGTCATCTTCATGCCATCCTTCAACACCATGCGAAGCACATCCGAGCGATTTGCGCCCAGGGCCACGCGGATGCCGATTTCCTGCGTCCGCTGTCCAACGAGATAGGAAATGACCCCGTAGATTCCAACCGAAGCAAGGGCCAGCGCGAGCGCGGCGAAGATGCCGAGCACCGCCATCGAAAAGCGTTGCGAGGCGAGCGAATCGGAAATAATAGAATCCATCGTTTGCGTTTTGGACATCACGTGTTCGTCGCTGATCCCCTTGATAGCCGCCCGAAGAGAATCTCCTATTGCCGCAGCTCGTGGGTCGAAACGCAACATCATGCCCGTTCCGCTCCACGACAGAACCATGGCCTGGTCCGGCAGCTGCATGTACGGAAAATAGAGTTCTGCGCGCAACGATTCCTTGTCGTCGGAATCTAGTCCCCATTGTTTGACGTGCGGAACGATGCCCACGATTTCCGCCCGTCCGCCTTTGTTTTCTAGAATAATGTGTTGTCCGATGGGATCCTGATCTCCAAAGTATTTTCGCGCGAACACTTCGTCAACCACGACGACGTGGGAAGAGTTCTCATTGTCTTGCGCACTAAAAAATCTTCCGCGTACAAGCGGAATGCCCATCACCTTTAGATAGTCCTCTTCCACCACGTAGCTGAGCGACCAGCTCATATCGTTGTCGGTCGCGGGTTTGGGCCTTCCCTCAATCCAGAAGCGATCTTCATCGTCGCTGCTCAACGGCACTGCCGCCCAGGAAAGCGACAACGCTT
>DATEWL010000194.1:0-10698 GCA_035258025.1 Candidatus Acidiferrum sp.
CATCGGGGGCCGAGCCACCGTCATTCAGGCCGATATTTCGCGCGAAGACGAAATCCTGCGGCTTTTTGAGTACGCCGAACGCGAATTGGGACCGCTCACAGGTCTAGTGAACAACGCCGGAATAACCGGGGGATTCGCGCGCGTCGAAGCGATTACTTGCGCAACCCTTACTCAGGTTTTCGCCGTGAATGTCATTGGTGCGATGCTTTGTGCGCGCGAAGCCGTGAAGCGCATGTCTACAAGAAATGGAGGACAGGGCGGCTCGATCGTGAATATTTCTTCGCGCGCAGCGCAGATTGGAGGGGCGGGGGAATGGGTGCACTACGCGGCGTCAAAGGGCGCGCTCGATACGTTTACGCTCGGCCTCGCTCGGGAAGTTGCAGCTGAAGGCATTCGCGTCAATGCCGTGGCTCCGGGACACGTCCTTACGGAACTGCACGCCACGAGCGGTGATCCGGACCGCATGACGCGTTTGGCTCCCACGATTCCCATGGGACGCGCAGGAACTGCGGAAGAAATCGCGGAGGCGGTTACGTGGCTGCTCTCGCCAGCGGCGTCTTACACGACGGGAGCAATTCTTGCAGTTAGCGGTGGGCGATAGGGAGACAGTCTCGGAATCGGTAGAGGTGAGTTGGGTCCAGTTCTAATCAGCGGCCGCGCCACCGCGGGGAACTTGCGCCGTTGCTGGGCGCTCCAGATTCAAGACGCTCGAGATGAATTCACTTACGGTAATTCCCAGGTGGCCCCACACGCGGCGCTTGAGGCTGGTGTAATCCTGCGTGCCGCTGAAGAGATCGCTCATCAGTTGCCGGAAAACCGCGCTGCGGTTCATGAATTGAACCATGCGCGTGGTGACGGCGGAGCCGAGGAACGAACCGCGATAGAAGCGGCGCACGATGCGCGCCGCGAATTCCAGTTCCGAAGAGAATGCCGCCTTGACCCAAGCCGTATATTTTTCCGGGCAGCCTTCTGCCAGCGAGCGGCCCAGCAATTCGCCGGAACGCATCGCGTAAAAGAGCCCTTCACCGGTGAGAGGATCCACCCAAGCAGCAGCATCCCCGACCAGCGCCCAATTTTTTCCCAAAACCGTGCGGTCGGAAAGCGTGCTTTCTCTCGGCGATGGAAGAACGTGGCTGTAAAACTTTGCGCCTTCCGTGGGAATTCCGTGCTTCTCCACGAAAGCGCTCAGATGTGTTTTGAGCTCCGCGCTGGTGTGCGCGGCCATACTTCCGCAAATCCCGACGGAAAGATGATCGCAGCGCGGGAAAGACCAGATGTAGCCCTCGAAGTGCGGAAGAAATTTCACGGTGATGGAGTCAGCCGTCTGTGGAACAAAGTAACCTTGCGTCATTTCCAATTCATCGCGCTGCAGCGGGCGCGTATCGGGCGCGATTTGATTGCGTGCGCCTGCGGCCAGAACGAGGAAATCGGCGCTGCGCCACTCGCCATCGACGGAGTAGCGCGGCTTCGTCGTGCTCGTGTCCACACCAAGAACATGCGCTTGCTGTACGTCGCAGCCGGCCGCTTTGGCGCGGTCCAGCAACATGCCGTTCAGCACCCTTCGCGAATAGATCACGATGGGGTGGGTCATTTCCAGATTGGCGCGCTGATCGTTGCTGCTGATGAGCTCGACGGAACGGACAAGTTTCTTGGGATAAGGATTGTCGAGCAGGAAAGGGAAGCACTGGACGGCTTTGTGGGTTAAGCCACCGCCGCACGGTTTTTCCCAAGCGAGGCGCTCATCAAATATTTTGACTTTGTGTCCCGCGCGCGCAAGCTGCTCACCGCACATCGCGCCGGAGGGTCCGCCGCCGACGATCGCTATCTCTGCCATGATCCTATCTCGCTGATGGCCTTGAACTCCGTCCCTGGACGAGGAAACCTACAGGCGGCGGCTGGGTTTGGCTATCAATTTTTCTTGGTAACGGGCCCCATCAAGTGGTGGGGAAGACCACCAGGCAAAACCCCGCGAGAAGTATAGCACCGAAAAGGGCCGTCGCCGCGGGCGAAGCCGTAACTTCCCGGACAACCTTCATGCCCCAGGCTTGCAGCAGGCAAAACAACGCGAAGGACGGTGCCAGTAGAACCAACAGAATTTCGCCGCTGTGCAACACGAAGATGCCAGCGACGACGGCGCCCCATGCTACGAAGCGAAGCAAAAGGGCTGTGAACAATCGCTGCGCTCCCTTACTGGGCGTTGCTGGGCCAAGCAGCAACTCTTCTGCGGCGTGATAGGGAAGCAGGGCAACGAGGAGTGGTACAAAGCGCGCCCAGCGCGCCGCGGTGAGCCATGCCTCGCTGAAGGTCAAATCAATCCAGGCGGTGACCAGGAAGTGAAGGAGAAACGCCGCGAATAGTGCGACGAAAAGTGTAAAGTGCAGCGACCTGACCAGCTGTTCTCCGCTCGCGCCTGTTGCGAATAGACTTCGCAGCGGATTCCAGTGCAAAACGAGAAGGACGACGCCAAGAATGAGCAGAAAGGCTGCGAAGTAATCGCCTTCGAATAGACGCAGCGCGCGAAGCGGATTCGAATAGGAGAGAAGTCCGACTGCTCCGAGTGCAACGATTCCATACTCGATGAAAACTCGGCCTTTCGGGACAACGGCCACCTTTTCAGGCGGTGCCGATGTTTCCTTCTTGCTCTGCAACGTTTCACGGAGAAAAGGTCCCGCCAGCAAAAGGATCCCCGCAAATCCCGCGAAGAATCCAAGAAGCCCACGGTGGGAGGGCAAAGTTGGTCGCGATTCCAAACGCAGAACGCGAGCCGCCCAATTTTGCGCGTCCGAGATTGCTGTTCCGTCGAATAAAATGCTGACGTGGGTCGAGCGCGGAATCACGACATATTCGCTCGTTCCGTCGCCCGGAGTCGGCAACAAACTTTTCACCGCGCTGCGAATTCTTTCCGGCTCCGAGGCTGCGCTCATTAGTAGAGAGTGAGCCGGGAGGGCGCCGAAATCGTGAAACGGCATCATCTCCGGCGATACTCCCGGAATCGGTCGCATGGGAGCCGGGGAAATCGCTATCGCTCCAGCGACCGGCACGTGCGAAGCAACGCGCAACGCGATGGCTCCGCCCAATGAATGACCCGCCAGAATTGTGCGTTCCGGATCGAGCAGCCCGCGCGCAATCAGTTCGCGAACCAAGTTTTCGCTGCACTGCTCGGATCGTTCGTAAGAAAAAGGACCTTCGGTTCGTCCGTGCCCCGGCAAATCCGGCACAAAAACGCGCAATCCTTGCGATGCAAACCCTGCGGTGGTGTACGACATGATCCGCTTGTTCGCCGATAGCCCGTGAAGAAGAACGATGTAGCCGTTCGGCGTGTTGCCTTTCGGTTGGCCGACAGGCTCAACGATGTCCGTCACCAGGCGGCATCCACCGGCGTCAATGCGAAAGGTATGCGATTGGTAGGGCACCGCAAGCCCTAGCAACAGGCCGAGGCCGCAAAGTCCGACGCCAGCCGCTGCGCGGAGCGTCCTATTCAGTTTCATGCGTGGCGCCCGGCGCGAAAGCGCTGCGCCTGCGGCGCGTGATAAACTAGCTCCTCACCTAACGCCAGGGCTATTTTTACGTGGGCCTTCATGGAGTTCCTTTGAATCCGGAGATTCTGACTCTCGACGAAGCGATTCTGCGGTTTGGCCGCGAGAAACGCAACGGCCGCCGCGTAGTCTTCACCAACGGCTGTTTCGATCTGCTGCATCCCGGCCACATCGCGAGCCTCGAGAAAGCTCGCGCTCTCGGTGACGCACTGATCGTCGGACTCAACAGTGATGCCAGCGTCCGCCAATTGAAAGGCGCCGGACGCCCGCTCTTGCCGGAACGCGAACGCGGCGAAATTCTAGCGGCGCTCGAATGCGTCGACGCTGTCGTAATTTTCGATGAACTCACTCCCCGCGAAATCATCGCGCGCCTGCTTCCGGATGTGCTCGTGAAGGGCGGCGACTGGCCCGGCGATCAGATTGTCGGACGCGAAGAAGTGGAAGCGGCGGGGGGCCGCGTCGTTTCCATCCCGGTCGTGCCGGGTTATTCCACCACGGCAATTCTCCGAAAGATTCGCGAAGGCGCTACCACCTCTCGCGTGGAAGTCTGACGCGCACGCATGATTCTTCCTGCCGTTCGCGAACGATTGGATGCTGTGCTTCGCCACCGGTCGGTGGAAGGGGCACTGGGCGCTTTGCGCGATGGCGCGCAGCACATCTCGCTTTCTGGCTTGCATGACGTTGCCAAAGCTCTTGCCGCCGCGTATCTGACTCATGAACTGCGGCGTCCTGCCTTTTTCATCACCGATTCGAATCGCCGCGCCGAAGCCCTCGCGGAAACAGTCCGTTTTTTTTCGACCGTTTTCCCCGGCGTAAGCGGGGGAGTGGCAACGCTCCCGGCTTTTGACACGCTGCCGTGGGAATCGCAGAGTCCCCACCCGGACATTCTCGAACGCCGCGCGGCAACGCTGTTTCGACTAACCGATGGACAGGTTTCCTTGGTCATCGCTCCGGTGCAAGCAGCGCTCTGGCGTTTTCAGGATGCCACGCTTTACTTGTCGCTGGCGCGCACGCTTACCAAAGACGCGGAAGTTCCTCTCGAAGAATTCATCGCGCATCTTGCAGGCGTTGGCTACACGCGCACGGAAATGGTCGAACTGCCCGGGCAATTCGCGATGCGCGGCGGCATCGTTGACGTCTTTTCCGCGGAGGCTCCCCGGCCGGTGCGGATCGAGTTGTTGGGAGATACCGTCGAATCCGTCCGCGAATTCGACCCGCGCACGCAGCGCTCGATCGCCCCCGTGCAACGCACGATTCTCTTGCCACTCACGGAATGGAACGTAGCCACGCTCGTTGGCGCAACACAATCGGCAGCGCCTTCATGGGAAGCAACCTCTTTCTTCGGCCCTTCCGAGCAAAGCGGCCAAAGCTCGCTCTTCGAACTGGCAGAAAGCTCGCTCAAGCCAATTGTCATCTTGGATGAACCGCAGAACCTGCGCGACGCGGCCGAAAGGCACCTCGCCCACGCCATCGAAATCTACGAGCGCCACGGCAGCGCCACTGCCCCGTCTGCCTCACATTTCTTTATGGATCAGGCAGAGTTTACCGCCGCGCTTGCCAAGACTTCCCAAGCACATCTTGAGCAACTCGCCGTTAATATCGGCTCTGCTCCGCAATTCGAACTCTCTTCCAGACCCAGCTCCCGCTTTCACGGCGATGTTGTCGCATGCATGGGCGCCGTGAAATCGCAGCTTGCATCCGGCGGAAAAGTTTTCCTCACCGCTGCCAGCACCGGCGAACTCGAACGTCTCGCAGACATCTCCCGCGAATACGATGTCCCCTACGTTCTCGGCGAGTCTGAAAACGCCGCCGCTGGTTTCACAGCCGAGGGCGCTCTGGAAACAGCTGGCCTGCTCCTGATGCGCGCGCCTTTCGCCGAAGGCGTCACTTTCCCCGAAGCCAAGCTCACAATTTATGGCCACGCCGATCTTTTCGACGTCGCCCCAACGGTCGAGCGCCCTAGCCACAAAATCCGTACCTCCGGTTTTTTCACCGATTTCGCCGAACTAAAACCCGGCGATTTCATCGTTCACGTCGATCACGGCATCGGCCAATTCGAAGGACTGCGTCAAATCGAATCGGACGGTCATCGCGGCGAATTTATGCTGCTCCGCTACGCGGACGACGCGCGCCTCTACGTCCCGCTCGAGCGTATGGATCTCGTCCAAAGCTATCGCGTGGTAGAAGGTTCGCACCCAACTCTCGACAAGCTGGGCGGCACCGGCTGGAACACGCGCAAAACGCGTGTCCGCAAATCTCTCGAAGACATGGCGGAGCAACTCCTCACGCTCTACGCCGCGCGCAAAACAGCGCAAGGTTTTGCATTCTCCGCGGATGGCAATTTCCAGCGCGAATTTGAAGACGCCTTTGAATTCGAAGAAACCGCCGACCAAAACACGGCCATCGCCGACATCAAACGCGATATGGAGCGCCCCACGCCGATGGACCGCCTCCTCTGCGGCGACGTAGGCTACGGAAAAACCGAAGTCGCCATGCGCGCGGCCTTCAAAGCCGTCTCCGACAGCAAACAAGTTGCCGTCCTTGCGCCCACAACCGTCCTTGCGTTCCAGCATTTCGAAACTTTCAAACAGCGGTTCGCGGCCTTCCCTGTGCGCATCGAAATGCTCAGCCGTTTCCGCAGCGCAGCCGAGCAAAAGAAAATTCTCGCCGATCTGGAAGCCGGCAAAGTCGACATAGTCATTGGCACGCACCGGCTCATCTCCAAGGACGTAAAGTTTCAAGATCTCGGCCTGCTCGTCGTCGACGAAGAGCAACGGTTTGGGGTCGCGCACAAAGAGCGCCTGAAAGAAATGCGCCAAAACGTTGACGCGCTAGCGCTCTCGGCCACACCGATCCCTCGCACCCTCCACATGTCGCTCGTTGGTCTGCGCGATATGTCGGTGATCGAAACTCCGCCACGCGACCGACTCGCGATTCAAACTGTCGTCGCTTCCTTCCAGGAAGATCTAGTCCGCCGCGCCATCGAAAACGAACTGGCCCGCGACGGCCAGGTCTATTTCATCCACAACCGCGTCGAATCCATCTATTCGCTCGCAACGTTGGTGCAAAAGTTGGTGCCAAAAGCCCGCCTAGTCGTCGGCCACGGCCAAATGGGCGAAAAAGAACTGGAAAGCGTCATGCTCAAATTCATCCGCGATGAAGCGGACGTGATGGTCGCCACGACCATCGTCGAAAACGGTCTCGACATCCCCAAGGCCAATACCATCCTTATCAACCGCGCCGACCGCCTCGGCCTTGCCGAACTCTATCAATTGCGGGGGCGCGTAGGCCGCTCTCATCAACGTGCCTACGCTTATCTCCTCGTTCCTCCGGATACATCTCTCTCTGAAATCGCCCGCAAACGCCTCTCCGCGATGAAAGAATTCAGTGAACTAGGCGCGGGCTTTCGCATCGCCGCCCTCGATCTCGAACTCCGCGGTGCAGGCAACATGCTCGGCCGCCAGCAACACGGACACATCGAAGCCATCGGTTTCGATATGTACTGCCGGATGCTGGAACGAGCCGTTTCCAAGCTAAAAGGCGAAGAATCCGGCCCCGAGCTGCGCACCACCTTGAGCCTCGGCCTCGATGTCCGCATCCCAGAAAACTACATCCCGAGCGAAAATCTCCGCCTCCGCACCTACAAACGCATCTCCTCGATCGCCAGCCAGGAGGAAAAGCAAGATGTTCACCGCGAACTAACCGACCGATTCGGCGCTCCGCCTGCCACGGTAGAAAACCTTTTGGAGTACGCCGTCCTCAAATCGATGTGTGAGCGCCTGCGTATCTCCGCTGTCGAACGCCAGGGAAACCGCATCGCCATCCGTTTTCACGCGGAAACGCCGCTTGATCCCGCCACTCTGGTCAAGGTCGTGCGTTCGCGGAAGGGCATTAAACTTGACCCGAGCGGCGTCCTCTGGCTGGAGACTACCCGGGGAGAGTCTGTCCCAGGCGCACTCAGAAACGTATTGCTAGGCCTTCAAGGCCAGAGCTAAACTCTATAGGTGAGGAACTACATGCGAAATCTTGCAGTTACCGCGGCGCTATTCGCCGCCTTGCCGCTTGCGGCACAGCAGCCCGCTCCGCCCACGCCGGCTCCGCAAACGCAAAATCCGCCGGCCAAGCCTACTCTCGAAAAACCCGACGAGGCCCCTGCTGACGTCCCCACCCCCGTTGCCGCCGCGCCTAAGAAGCCGGCCCCGGCCAAAAAGCCTGCCGTCTCCGAATCAGAAGGCAAAGTCATCGAAGAAATCGTGGCCCGCGTCAACAACGAGGTCATCACCCGCTCCGAATTCGAACACTCCAAAGTCACTGCCGAGGAAGACGCCAAGTCCGACTGCCAGAATCGCTGCACGCCCGAGCAGTTGAAAGCACTGACCGAAGACCGCCAGAAAAACGCTCTCCGCGATCTCATCGACCAGTCCTTGCTCGTCCAGCGCGCCAAAGACATGGGAATCAGCGTCGAGCCCGACGTCATCAAGCAGCTGGACCAAATTCGCATCGAAAATAAGCTGCCCAGCATGGAAGCTCTCGAGCAAGCTGTTTCCGGGCAGGGAATGAACTGGGAAGATTTCAAGAACAACATTCGCACCGGTCTCCTTACGAAAAAGGTCATCCAGAGTGAAGTCGGCTCGCACATCAACGTCACCAAGGAAGAAATCCAAAAATACTACGACGAGCACAAATCGGAGTTCGTTCGCCCCGAACAAGTCGCTCTCCGCTCCATCGAAATCAATACGACCGGGAAGGATGAGGCGGAAGTCGCGGAGCTCAAGAAGAAAGCGGAAACGGCCTTAAAGCGGATTCAGGATGGAGAAGATTTCGGCGAAATCGCCAAACGCTATTCCGATGGTTCCACCGCGAAACAAGGCGGCTACTTGGGCGTTTACAAGCGCGGCGAACTCTCCAAAGAACTCGAAGACACCGTTTTCAGTATGAAGAAGAACAGCCTCACCGGCGTGATGGAAACGAAGCAAGGCTTTCTGATCATGCAGGTCCTCGAGCATTACGACGAAGGCGAACAAGCGCTTTCCAAGGTCCAGAATGAAATCGAGGGAAAGCTCTACGACCAGCGTTTGGAGCCGGCCCTCCGCGAATATCTCAAGACCCTTCGCGAGGAAAGCTACGTCGTCATCAAGCCCGGGTATCAGGATGCCGCCGGCGGCAGCAACTCCGAAATCCAGGAAGTCAGCGCCACACCTGAAGTCACCAAGTCCAAGAAGGGCCACAAGAAGTATCTGCTATTCGGCAAAAAACCCGGCGACTCGGGCAACTGATGAAGACGTCGTTCGTTAGCGATCTCGGAACCGAACAAACGATCACCACTTTCTTTCTCGTTCACGAAAAAGAAATTCGTAACACGCGCGAAGGCAAGGCCTATCTTCGCCTCGAGCTCGGCGACCGCAGCGGTACTATCGAAGCCCGCATGTGGGATCAATTTGAAGCCATTGCCAAAGAGGTGGGCCGCGACGACTTCGTCAAGGTTAACGCCCGCGTCGAAATTTACCGCAACAAGCCGCAACTCTCCTTGCAGCAGCTCCGCCGCGCCAAGCCCGAGGAGGTCGATCTCGCCGATTTTCTGCCGCACACCAAGGAAGATGTCGGCAAGCTCTGGGCGCAACTCCTCGAATATGCGAACTCCATCGAGAATCCCTGGCTTAATAAATTAGTGAACGGAATCATCTCCGACCCAGCGACAGCTGCCCGCTACAAACGAGCTCCCGCCGCAAAAGTCATGCATCACGCCTATCTCGGCGGTCTGCTTGAACATGTTATCGGGCTATGCGGCCTGGCGAAACAGGTTGCCGCCCACTATCCGGAACTAAACGCCGACCTTCTCTTGACTGTCGCCATTTTGCACGACGTTGGCAAACTGGACGAGCTCTGCTACGACCGCGCCATCGGCTACACGACCGAAGGCCAACTCCTCGGCCACATCGTCATGGAACTCGAAACCGTCTCGAAAGCCATGGACTCCATTGAAGGATTCCCTCCAAATCTGAAAGCCGTAGTCCAGCATCTCCTGATTAGCCATCACGGCCAATACGAATTCGGCTCACCGAAATTGCCCATGATCCGCGAAGCCATGGTCTTCCACTATCTCGACGATATGGATTCCAAAATGGCCGCCGTCCGCGCCGCCCTGGTCACCGAATCCGGTGATGAAGAATGGTCTGCGTATAGCGCCGCCCTCGGGCGCAAATTCCTGAAGCTCGACGCCTTCCTAAAAGATCCCAGTAGCGACTAGACGTCGCGACTAGACTCAAGTAGCGAATAAACATTGTGCGGCGAACCCGTTCCGGAGCGACTCGTCCGAAACGATGGTACATTTGCGCCATGCGCACGCTCGTCGCCGTCATCGCGGCAGTATTCCTTGCGTCGTTCCTTGTGCAAACCGCAACCTCGAAAACGCACGTTTCCTTTCCCACCGAAGACGGAGGCGTCATCTATGCCGACGTTTACGGCGAAGGCGGCCGGGCCGTCGTGCTCGCGCACGGTGGCCGTTTCAACAAGGAGAGTTGGGACAAACAAGCTCGTACGCTTGTTTTTGCAGGATTTCGCGTCCTGGCGCTCGACTTCCGCGGTTACGGCAAGTCGCGAGGCCCCGGTGACTCCGACCCCATGGACGCGCCGCTCCACTTGGATGTGCTCGCCGCTGTCCGTTATTTGCGCAGCACCGGCGCCAAGACCGTCTCCATCGTCGGGGCCAGCATGGGCGCAGGAGCCGCCGGCGACGCCTCAATCGCTTCCCAGCCAGGCGAGATCGATCGTCTGGTATTTCTCGGCGGTGCCCCCAACGGCCCCGCCGAGAGACTAAAATCCCCCAGCCTCTTCATCGTCGCCCGCAACGACACCAGCGGGGACGGTCCCCGCCTCCCCGGCATTCAGCAGCAGTACTACAAAGCCCCCCAACCCAAATCCCTCATCATTCTCGAAGGCTCCGCCCACGCCCAATATCTCTTCGAAACCGACCAAGCCGACCGCGTCATCGGCGAAATCCTCCACTTCCTGTCCGCGAAGTAAACCGCTCCATGTGGGGCGCCACGAGACTCTGGTCGATTTGAATTTCAAGCTCTTGTTTCCTGCGGCAGGTCCGCAATTCCTTCCCGAATCGCCCTCGGGAAGCGTAGCGACAAACCAGCCTCCTCCAACTAATCAGTAA
>DATEWL010000195.1:0-6323 GCA_035258025.1 Candidatus Acidiferrum sp.
TCGATGTAGTAGTAGGAGACGGGCTTCTCAGGCATCACCAAGTTTGGAGCGTTCGCTGCTGCCGGCAGATCGCGGAACAGCAACGCCCACTTCGTACTGTAGATGTTTGTCGTCAGCCCAATGCTGAGTCCCATCGAAATGATGCCGACGAGCGCGAAGCCGGGCGAGTTGAGAAGCGCGCGCATCGCATACCGCATATCGCCTCGCATTTCGCTCAGGTATTCGAGCGGCACGCGAAGTGCGATGTCCGCGATTAGCCGGATCAGCCCTACGGCTCCATGCCTCTTGGCAATATCTTTTATAACGTCCTCTCCGACTTGCATAACCTCCGTGCCATAAGCCAATTTGAATTCGTGCGGAAACGCTTGCGACAGCAGCCGGTAGATCCGCCACGCGAAATTCATTCCGTCACCATGGCTTGGGCTTGCTTCACGCGAATGGTGCGAACCAATTCCTGCAGGCGCTCACATTCGGCGTCGAGGACACGTCTGCCGAGCGCCGTCAGCCGATAATAGCGGCGCCGCGCGTCGTCGAGTTCTGGCGCGGGTCGCTCGTCAGATTCCTCGATCAACTCCGCCTCGATGAGCCGCTTGATCGATCCATAGAGGGTCGCTGGCCACAATCTCACCTTCCCGGTGGTGCGATTCAGGACTTCCTGCATGATGCCGTAACCGTGCTGCTCACCACCTGCGAGCGAGAGCATGATGTGAAACCATTGGGTCTTGAGCGGAATAAACTCTTGAGGATTGATCTCAGTCACATTGATATCTATATCAGGCAATATCTATATGTGTCAAGAATACCGCCGGCGTCTTTAGGCCGTTCGGCTCGGTGGAAGCATTATTCATAACGGAGGGCGACGAGGGGATCGGTTTGGGCAGCGCGTCGGGCGGGTAGGAGGCAGGCAGTCAGGCCCGCCGAAACGACGATGGCGACAACGACAGCGAAAGTAGCCGGGTCTGTTGCGGAAACATCGGGGATTTGACTCACAAGAAATCGGGTGAGGGCATAGCTGGCGAGGAGGCCGAGGAAAATACCAGCCAACACCAGGCGGAGGCCGTTGAGAAGCAGGAGCCGAAGAATATTTTTCTGTTGTGCTCCCAGCGCCATGCGAATGCCGATTTCGTGAATTCGCATAGAGACTGTGTAGGCCATCACGCTGAAGACACCGATGACTACCAAAACCAGACCGATGAGAGAGAACGCGGTGAGCGTTACCAATTCAAATTGCGGACCACGATAGAACTGGCGCAGAGACTCTTCCAACGTTCCAGAGACACCAATGGCTACGCTCGGATCGACGGACTGGAGTTCCTGCGACATACTTTCCAAAACTGAGGCGGCATCGAGCGAGGTTCTGGCAAGAAGGGTTCGCCAGTAGAAAACCTGAAGACTGTAGGGCGTGTAGGCTTCAGGAACTTCCTGCCAGGACGGATTTATATAGTCGCGCGATTTGTAGTTGGCGACGACGCCTACGACTTCAAAATAAGCGTCACGTGGAGCATCGCGATACTTTTGGTCAAAAGCGGCGAGTTTGACTTTCTGGCCGAGAGGATTTTCGTTGGGAAAATACTGGCGAGCGAACGCTTGATTGATGACCATGACGTGGCGAGCCGCGGTAACGTCGTCTTCGGAGAAAACGCGGCCTCGGAGCAGCGGGACTCCGAGAGTTTGAAAATAGTCTTCGCTGACGGATTCATCTCTGGCTTCCCACCGTTCCACGTGGGGGCGGCCGGGAATGATGATGTCGGTCAGGTCGGAATTCAAAGGCGGCTCTTCATCGCATTCCGCGGCGGAGAGGACGCCTGGGACAGTTTTCATGCGGTCGAGAAGCTGGCGGGTGACGGTATTCTTGCGGATTCGGACGTTTACTATGGAGGCCGGATCGCTCCACTTGAAGTTGTAGGAATCGGGCCAGACGAGTTCGAAGTGGAGAAGATTTTTTGGATTGAAGCCGAGATCGACACGAGTGAGAACCAGGAAGCTGCGCATCAAGAGGCCGGCACCGATGAGCAGTACGATCGACAGCGCCACTTCTGCGACGACGAGAACGGAGCGAAGTTTGCCTTGTCGAAAACTCGCTCCGGTGCCCAGGCCAGCGCCAGCGAGGTGGAGCTGGACATCGCCGCGAACGACAACGACCGCGGGCGCGAGGCCACAGATGATTGTGCTCAGAAAAGTGACGCCAAGCGTCAGAAAAAGGACGGGAGCGTTCATGCGGATGATGGTTTCCTCGGGGAGCGTGCCGGCGGGAATCAGCGAGACGACGGCATTCAGGCCGAAATAAGCTAGCACACAACCGACGGCGGAAGCCGCCGCGGCAAGTACAAAGCTTTCAACGAGGAGCTGGCGGATGAGGCGGGCGCGCGTGGCGCCCAGTGTGACCCGCATGGCGATTTCGCGTTCGCGGGCAGTGGCACGGGCGAACAAGAGGTTGGCGACGTTGCTGCACGCGATCAGCAGGAGCAGGAAGACGGCAGCGAGCAAGGCGTAGAGTGTGGTTTTGAAGCTCCCGATGAGGCTGTCGAGCAGCGTGCGGGTCACGACCGTAAAGTTTTCTGGGAACCTTCCCTTAGGGCCTGTTTGCTGCAAGCGGTGCGCGATCGCGTCGAGGTCGGCGATGGCAGCTTGCGCGGTGACGCCGGGTTTGAGACGGCCGATGATATTGCCCTCGGCCTGATCGTCGCGCATGGGCATCCAGAGACTGCCGTTAAAGGCGTTGAAGCGTGCGGGCATGATTCCGACCAGGGTTCGCGGAGCGCCACGCACGATAAAACTCTTGCCGAGGATCTTTGGATCGCCGCCGAATTCTCGTTGCCAAGTGCGGTAATTCAGTACAAACACGGATGGAGCATCGGGTCGGCCATCTTCTTCGTTTATGGTGCGGCCAAGCAGAGGGGGCACGCCCAGATAATTGAAGGCGTTGGCCGTAACGTCGGCGCCGAACGGCAGAGCGTGAGTGAATTTGCCGTCGTCGTAGAGGAGCCGGCCCACAGTTCCGTAGGCGATCATTTCTTCGAAGACATGATTCTGTTGGCGGAAGGCGCGAAGTTCAGTGGTTGAGAAATAGCCGCGGCCTTTTGAGGCGCCGGTGTTTGCGGTATTGCGAATTTCAAACACGACCGATCGGTTGAAGTCTTTATAAGGAACGGCGTGGAAGAACACGTTGTAGACGACGCTGAAGACAACCGTGGAAGCGCCGATTCCAAGAGCCAAGGCGCAGATGGCGATGAGAGAGAAACGGCGATTTTGACGGAGCGTGCGGAGAGCGTAACGGAAGTCGGGGGCGAGGCTATCGAGGTAGGATTTCATACCGGCAAACTCTACACCGAAGCGGTCGCGAATTGTAGGGATCAATGGATAAGAAGGATAACTGCCCAGTGCATCTAGTGTTGTACTCGACGCAAGGTTAACGCGGAGATGGGAAGCCGAACTATTCCTCGAAGAGCCGGTCTGCCAGCAGGCAGCTGACAGGGCAAAATTTTATTCAGGCGTGGTGTCGGCTGAGGCGGCTGCGAAGACTTCTTGGAGCGTTGCAAGAACGTCGGAGATGCGGAAGGGTTTTTGCAAATGGCGAGGCTCGCCGGGACCTTCTGACTCTTCCGAGGTTTCGATCAGCTCTCCGGACATGTAGATCAGGGCCGGCCTAGGGTCTCCCGCGGCAGCGAGGAGGCGCTCCGCAGCGAGCTTGCCATTGAGATGGCCGCTGTCTTGAGAAAGATTTATATCGCAAAGGATGGCGTCAGGAGAGCGATCAGCGACAAAGGTCAGTGCTTCTTCCAACGTGGCCGCGCAGTCCACGTGCAACTCGCGGGCGGTGAGCCCTTCGAAGAGCAAGCTGCGCAAGCTTTCTTCATCGTCCAGGACGAGAACGGATCTGCCCTTTAACAAGTCGCGATTGGGCGCCGCGGCCACCAGCGTCCCAGAAAGATCTGTGGAGGGCCGAGTTTTCTGGTCCGCGGCAACGGGGAGATAAACCCTGAATGCCGAACCACCAGCAGGGAGGGCTTCCGCTTCAATCGTGCCACCGTGCTCGCGAACGATGGACAGGCAGATGCTAAGGCCAAGACCAGTGCCGCCGCCGGGACGCTTGGTGGTGTAAAAGGGATCGAAAAGGCGCGGGACGGATTCCGGACGAATGCCTACGCCGTCATCCTGAAAGGTGACGGAAATGCGCGAGCCGGCACGGGCAAGGCGAATCTGGATACGGCCCGATTCGCGCACTTCGCGAATGGCCTGCTCGGCATTGGTGACCAGATTGAGAAAGACTTGAATGAGCTGATTGGCGTCGGCAACGACGCCGGGCAAGTCCGGCTGAGGACGGAAATCCACTTCGACGTTATTTCTGCGGAGCGAGTGTTCGTGCAACTGAACTGTACGGTCGATAATGCTGTTGAGATCGACGGATTTTTTCTGAGGCGAGGCGGGACGAGAAAATTCTAGAAGGTTTTGTACGATGCGGGCAGCGCGGCGGGCCTGGCGATGAGTTATTTCGAGCTGGCGCTTGGTGGCTTCCCGGTCCGTCGGGCCTTCGCGCAGCAATTCCGTGACGCCGAGGATGGCGGTGAGGGGATTGTTCAGTTCGTGCGCGACACCAGCGAGCATCTGGCCCATGGCGGCGAGCTTTTCCGCCTGGATGAGCTGCTCCTCGAGCCGCTTGAGTTCGGTGACGTCGCGGCCGGAGAGGACCACACCTTCAATTTTTCCGGTTTCATCCGCGAGCGGGCTGAAATTGAAACGAATGCGGCGCCAGTCGCCCGACTTGTGGCGCACACGCACTTCGAGAGAGGCGAAGGCCTGGCGTCCCGCAAGAATATCCTTGAATAACGCGAGCAGAATGGGGAGGTCCTCGGCATGCGTGCGTCCGCCGAACTCCATACTTGTGGTTTCGGCGAGCTCGTAACCGAGAACCTCGCTGCAGCGCGGGCTGACAAAAGTGTAGTGGGCCGTGGAATCCACGACGAGAATCAGATCTGGGAAGCTATCGACGAGGCGACGAGCAAATTCCTGTTCCTTATGGAGCTGGCGCTCCATTTGGCGGCGGGCGGTGACGTCCATGAGGGAACCCTGATAACGGATCACGCGGCCGGAGGTGTCCCGCACGGCGCTGGTCGTGTTGAGACAGTAGACGGGAGTGCCATCTTT
Source organism: Candidatus Acidiferrum sp. (assembly GCA_035258025.1). GTDB lineage: Bacteria > Acidobacteriota > Terriglobia > Acidiferrales > UBA7541 > Acidiferrum. The sequence continues at coordinate 5,146 of DATEWL010000195.1, forward strand.
GCGCAGCAATGTAATTTCGCGGCCCTGCGGCCCAGGCTGGCGTTCGACTTCTTCAATGAGCGATTTTCTCTCGGCATAGTCGGTGAAGACCTCCGGGACTCGCTTCGCGAGCAATTCTTCCTTGGAGTCGTATCCAAGCATGCGGACGAGCGCGGGATTGACGTCGAGGATGGTGCCGTCCGGAATAGCGATATAGATGCCTTCCTGGAGCGTTTCAAAGAGTTCGGTGAAGCGCGCTTCATTTTTGCGCAACGCGGTGATGTCGCGGCCGAGAACGGTGAGACCGTGGACTTGGTTGTCGCGGGTCATGGCATGAGCGACGCAATCGTAATAGCACACGGAGTTCTGTTTCTTGAGGCGGACTTGAATGATGCCAGACCAGTGGCGGCGCTCAATAAAGCGGGGCAGGGCGCGGCGGATCAGTTCGGGGCCTTCGCCGCTGCCTTCTTCGAGGAAATCGGAAACCGGGCGGCCGATGATTTGCTGGTAGTTGGAACCGACGAGGTCAGCGAAGCTCCGGTTTACCGCGCGAACTTCGCCCTCCAGAGAGAGAGCGATGAGAATGTCGTCGAAGGAATCGATGAGATCTCGATAGCCCTGCTGGGAGCGGGAGATGACGGAAAAAAGCTGATCAAACTGCTTCTCGGTCGGAGGCGCAGAATCCCGCTGCTCCAGGCCGGAGACTAGACCGCGCAACTCGGAGATTTCCTGCGTGCGCTTCCAAGCGTAGGCAATAAAGAGAACGACGATGACCACCAGCCCTGGGAGAAGAGGTTCGAGCCGCTGCGTAAGAGTACGGATAGTGCCCCACGACACGACCGCAAATCCGATAGAGATCAGAAGAAGAAGGAGAAAGGTTACCCGCCAGAGGTCCCGCTGACGTTTTTCAAATTGATTGAGACGCGAGGAGACCGTGGGTCGGTCAGGCCCGCCTGGGGAAGAATCGTTCACCGAATCTGGGGAGAACTGGTCGTTTTTGGGCATTAGAAACGTGGTCGGCGGCTGGCGAAAGGGGCCAGGGAGCCGTCCAAAAGCTGCACAATCATTGTAGGAATTGCGCTGCGCCACGGCAATGACGCTTGGCGCGCGAAGTGCCTGAACGGTACAGGTTATATTATGGCTAAAAACAAAGCGTCCCGAAGGGGTCGGGACGCTTTGCTGGATTAAGCGTGTTGGAG
>DATEWL010000196.1:0-3375 GCA_035258025.1 Candidatus Acidiferrum sp.
CCGGCTTCCGTTGCTGCGGGTCACGACCCGCAGCTCGAACGCGCCGTGCAGGTTACGCTGGAGGCGTTGAAGGCGCATCCAGTTGTGATCCCCGGGCCTCCGTCTGCGCCGAATTATCAGAAGAAGTGACTCGCAAGAGTCACCGCAAGTCGCGGATCTCTTTGGATTCGTGTCGCTGGGCTGCCTCGTGGCGATGGGATGTGCTATTTTGTGTGCGATCCCCTCATGCCAGAACTCCCTGAAGTCGAAACAATAGCGCGCGGGCTGCGGCGAAAGATTGTGGGCCGGAGAATTCTGTCCGTTCGGTTGGGGAAAACGGATTTCATGGATGACCCTGCTGCGCTCGAGCAGCATCTGCCGGGCAGGCAAATCGAAGCCGTCGAGCGCTATGGAAAATTCATGCTGTTGCGGCTTTCCCCGGTGGGCGGCGTCGGGACTTCGGCCTCAAATGGCGATGCCGCACCCGCCGCACTGCTTGTACATCTCGGAATGACCGGGCAGATCGCTTCCAATCCTGCGGCCCAGCCTCTTGAAAAACATACGCACGCATGTTTCGCGCTCGACGACGGTCGCGAGCTACGCTACACCGATGCACGGCGATTTGGGCGGCTGGCCTATCTTTCGGCAGGACCACTTGCAGAAGAATTGCTTTCGTTCGGTGCCGATCCGCTGGAGATTAGCGTTGAAGAGTTTGAGAAGCAAGCGCGAACACGGCGCTCCAGGATCAAGGCCCTTCTGCTGGACCAGAGCTTCTTGCGGGGCGTCGGGAATATCTATGCGGACGAGAGCTTGTGGCGCGCGAAGATTCATCCTGCTCGCCTCGGCTCGTCGCTGAAAAAGAAACAAGCAGCGACGCTGCATCGCGTGCTGCGCGAAATCCTGGAAAAAGCAATCCTGTTGCGAGGCTCGTCGATTTCCGATTTTCTTGACGCCGAAGGCCGGCCGGGTGAATATCAGCGGCATCATCGCGCTTATGGCCGTGAACGCGAGGGCTGCTACCGTTGCGGCACAATGATCCGGCGCGCGATTGTCGCAGGGCGGAGCAGCTATTTCTGCCCGAAGTGTCAGCCGGCGCCGCGGGGTTGCGTCGCGCTGCCGCTGCCAAAAAGGTCGGCGAAGAAAGGCGCCAAATAGGAAGCCGGATGCGAGCCGTAGTGCAAAGGGTAAGCCGCGCGAGTGTGACGGTCGAAGGGCGCATCACGGGAGAAATCGCAGCCGGCCTGATGATTTTGCTAGGCGTCGGCCGCGAAGACACCTCCGCAATTGCAGAGTCCATGGCAGAGAAAGTGGCCAACCTCCGTATTTTTGAGGACGACCAGGGCAAAATGAACCGATCGCTCTTGGACGTCAAAGGCTCGGCCCTCGTCGTTTCGCAATTTACGCTGTATGGTGACGCGCGCGGGCAGCGGCGACCCAGCTTTATCTCCGCCGCCCCGCCGGAAAAAGCTAAGGCGCTCTACGAAGAATTTACGCTGGCGATGCAAAGGCTCGGTGTTAGCGTCGCGACAGGAGTTTTTCAAACAATGATGTCCGTGGAGCTGGTAAATGAAGGGCCGGTCACAATCCTCCTCGACTCAGACAAAACGTTCTAGCCCGGTGCGCCGCTCGAAAGCCACTCGACAGTGGACGAAAGCAGAGGTGCTGAGCGAACTGAAAAAGCATGCCGATCCAAAGGCACGCGCGCAGCTGGCCTATTTCGGCGTAAACGTTTCTAAGGCTTATGGGATTTCAGCACCTGCGTTACACGCGTTCGCGCGGCACATAGGGAAAGATCAAGCGCTGGCTGAGGAGCTCTGGTCCTCTGGCATTCACGATGCAAGAATCCTCGCCCCGCTGATCGGCGAATTGGAGAAAATCACCTCGGCGCAAATGGAGCGCTGGGTGCGTGATTTCAACTCCTGGGATGTGGTCGACACGGTTTGTTGTTATCTGTACGCGGCCTCAAAGCCTGCCTGGGACAAAATCTACGAGTGGAGCAATCGGAGCGCGGAGTTCGAGAAGCGCGCCGCATTTTCCCTGGCCGCGTATTTGAGTTATAAGGACAAATCCGCCGCAGATGCGCGATTCGAGCGGTTTCTTTCCGTGATCGAGCGCGAAGCTCACGACGAGCGGAATTTCGTGCGGAAAGCGGTCAACTGGGCGCTGCGGAATATCGGCAAAAGAAATCTGCACCTCAACGCGGCAGCCATCCGCTCCGCAGAGCGAATTCGACAACAGGATTCTCGAACCGCACGATGGATCGCCTCAGACGCGCTGCGTGAACTAAAAAGCGAAGCGGTTCAGAAACGGCTGCGCAAGAAAGCAGGCTGAGAGATGGCTAAGAAAGCTGAGAAGCAAGGTCTCGTAACTCGCCGCGCGCGAAGTAGTGACGTGCGTCGGGTGGCCGAGCTTAGCGGCCAGCTTGGATATCCTACGACCGCCGCGGAGATCACGAAACGAATGCGCAGACTGAAGCCTGCATCGCAAAACGCGTTGTTCGTCGCGGAATCCGCGGACGCAGGGGTCGTCGGCTGGGCGCACGTCAGTGTTACGCACCTTGTCGAGGTCGGCACACGCGCGGAATTGAATGGACTTATCGTCGCCGAAGACCAGCGCAGCCTCGGTGCGGGCGCGCGTCTGCTCGAAGCCGCCGAAGATTGGGCACGCAAGCACGGCTGTCCAAGCATGTCGGTACGTTCCAACGTGATCCGCGAGCGTGCCCACAAATTTTACGAACGGCAGGGATACGAACACTACAAAACCCAGAAAGCTTTCCGCAAGCCGTTGTAAATCTTTCCCCATACCCACAGACGATTGCTGCCAGTAACCTGTTTCACCGTGCGGCATGGCAAGGTATATCGCACTACGATATACTTAGCCTATGGCAGCGGATATCACCCCCGCCGAATACCGCGCGCTGGCCGAGTTGCGTTACCGCATCCGCCATTTTCTGCGCGAAGGGGACGCCAAGGCCCGCGCCGTCGGTCTCGAGCCCCAGCAATACTTGATGCTGCTGGCCATTCGCGGCCTCCCCGAAGGCAGCGAGGCAACCATTCAGACGCTTGCGGAGAGGCTCGCGCTAAAACACCACAGCGCCGTCGAGCTCATCGACCGCCTCGAGACGAACGGCTACGTGCGCAGGACCCGCAGCCGGGACGACCGCCGCCGCGTGTTTGTAACTTTGTTGCCGCGTGGCGAGCGTTTGCTCGAACAGGTCGCGCAGAACCGCATCAGTGAACTGCGCACCAGCGGAGAAGCCCTGGTCAGCGCAATCGAAGCCCTCCTCGATCGCAGGCAACAAAGCGCCAAGAACGTGAAGAAAGCATTCAAAAGGGAAGTACGAGAGAGACGTGACTGACGAAAGCCGAAGAACCGGGATAAGCGGGAAGACTGGCG
>DATEWL010000197.1:0-5099 GCA_035258025.1 Candidatus Acidiferrum sp.
CGCGACGCGAAGCGCATGTCGCAGGCGAGGACGAACTCGCTGCTCACGCCCCGGACACAGCCTCGGATCTTCGCGATGCTGACCACCGGGGACTTGGTGAGACGCACGAACGTATCCATCAGGATCGGGAGGCCTGAAGCCCCGACAGCAGTCATGATGTTCCCTATCTTGCCGGTCAAATCAAAGTGGGAAAGGTAAAACTCGGGGTTCGCGCTTTCGAATACAACGACCCGCAGGCTCGGGCTGGCGTTCATTCGCGCGAGCAGATCCTGTAGGGCTTCGAATATGCTGGCGTCTACGATGTTGAAAGGGGGGTAATCGAACACAACCCTCCAGTACGCAGGCGTTTCCTCGATCACCCGCACGTGCGCCGAAGAATTAGTATTAGCCATATGTTTCTCCCTTCTTAGACCTCGAAACCACGGGACGGCGAGGTGATCTTCTTCCCTTGAAATAACCGGGTGCGCCGCCAGTCACGATGACCACGCGAAACGTTGGGGTCGCCCGCGAATCCGTCCAACGCTTCGGTGAGCGCGTCGCCCATCTCCGCGTCGAAGTAGATGCGTTTTGCGCTACCAAGCGCAATCACCGCAATTCCATCGGCTGCTCTTGTCGTCAGAACATCGGCGTTCATCGGTGTCCTCAATTGCTCGTCGTTCAATTGATTGACTGTGCCGCCAACGTGATGAGTTCCGCGACCTCTCTAGGGTGAGAGACCATGGCTGCATGACTCGCAGCTACTTTGCGGACCGTGGCACCCATTCTCTTTGCCATAAATTCCTCGGCTTGCGGCGGAATCATCTGGTCTTCCGTCGCAACCATGTACCACGACGGCAGATGTTTCCAGGCTGGTGGCCCGGATTTTGCGATGAACGAGTTGATGCTCAGAGGCTTTTGCACCGCAGCCATAACGCGGGCTTCGACCGGATCTGCGTCGGCGGCAAATGCTTTTGCGAAACCATCTTGATCGATCCAAAGAAAGCCATTCTCGTCGGGCGGACGTACTGCGGCGGCACCCGCTGGGGCTGGTCCTTGTTTGCTTAGAGCATCAAGGCTCTCGCCTTCGTCCAATCCGAAGGCTGCGATGTACACAAGTGCTCTAACGTTCGGAGCATCATTGGCCGCCCCGGAAATCACAACTCCGGCATACGAATGGCCAGCCAGAACAGTGGGCCCTTTCTGAGCAGCCAGGAGATTTCGGGTCACTACAATGTCGTCTGCCAAGGAAGTCAAAGGTATCTGCGCGGCAGTCACGTTGAATCCTGTCTGCTGAAGAAAGGGAATCACTTTGCCCCAGGATGAACCGTCAGCCCAGGCTCCCGCGTACCAGGACGACACTTGTTTTCGATTTTATCTTTTCTCCTTATCTTCCTATAATGTCACTTCTAAACGGACAGTTTCTACCAAAAAAAACTACTTGTAGCTCCTCGCTTTTGCAACCATCTCAGAAAGCATTCGCTGGCCCAAGTAGGCCTCAAACGCTCGCCGTGTATCCTCCAGCAGCTCTACCATTGCGTGTTTGTGGGTGCAGCTCGTTCGGCAAGTCTTTTCTTTTGGATACTGGTGAATCGAAAAAACAGGGGGAGCCTCTACCGCTTTGTAAATCTCTAACAGACTGATCTTATTTGCTGGCCGCGACAGCGATGAAAAACCATTGCGGCCGCGAGATGTCACCACTAAACCTGCTTTCACAAGTTTGGACAGCACACTGCGGACTTGCGAATCATGTGCTCGCACGCTTGCGGTCAAATGTGCTGACGTGACCTGTTCACCGTGATGATCGCCAAGCGCTGTCATGATGTGAACACCGACTGAGAATTGGTTGTTAATCCTCGACATATTGTCATAATACAAGTAACAGTTTACGGCAAGGAAAAATTTAGGGGGACGGTCTTTAATTTATGCGCGGTGCAACAATTAAACGGTGCTCCTGGGTCAGCGTCGATGATCGGCTGACGCTCACCAGATAGGTACCGAGAAACGCGCTTGTTTTAACTTTCTGGCCAACTTCGGGGTGGTTGGCAATCCGGAAGTTGCGGCTTACAACACAGAGAGACGGCGCAGCCACGGACTGCTCCGCAAACCACTAGTCACGTGTCTCTGCTCGCTAACTCCTTTGGAATCCGCACTTCCAGAACACGCCTGTAAACTCTCTGGAATGAGCACTTCCTAAACATTGGACTTAAAACCCTTTAGAATGAACATTTGCAGGAAAACAGGGAGGGGGGCCCCGCAGTCAATCCTCCCCGTAACTGGCCCCACTGGGAGAGGCATTCCTGCCTGTCAGCTTTTCACAACTGCCGCGATACCACTCTCAAACAATGGCAGCCCTGCCGCGGCCGAACTAAATCGCTCGCAAACTTTCCATTGACCACCCGGCAACTCCAGCTATGATGCATCCCTTGAACACGCGCCCCAAAACCCGCATGCTCCGCGCCGCCGCCTAATGCCACCACTTCTACGAACCTTGCGTCTCCGCGACCTCTTCTTACTCTTCATCGGCTCGGTCATCGGCTCCGGCATCTTTCTTACTCCCGGCCTAATCCTCCGCCAACTAAATGGCTCGGTGGGCTTTTCTCTCCTTGTCTGGATCGCTGGCGGCACCCTCTCTCTCCTTGGCGCCCTAACCTACGCCGAACTCGCCGCCACGAACCCCGAAGCCGGCGGACTCTACTGCTTCATCCGCGATGGTTTCGGACGCATCCCCGCGTTTCTCTACGGGTGGTGCCTGTTCCTGGTCATCGCCAGCGGATCGGTCGCTGCCCTGGCGCGCGCCTTCACGGAGCACCTCGCGGAAATCGTTCCTCTCTCCGCACCGGGAAAGACGGTGCTCTCTGTTGTCATGATCGCCGTCGTCACAGCCGTAAACGTCTGGGGCACCCGCAAAAGCTCAAACCTCCAGAATTGGACCACCCTAATCAAAGTCGGCATCATCGTCATTTTGAGCGCCATCCTGCTTATGCTTGGCCACCACGCGGGAGACTTGCCCGCCGCCTTCGGCTCAACGCAGCACGGCTTCGGCCTCTTCTCCAGCTTTGGCTTAGCGATGATCTCTGTCCTCTGGGCGTACGAAGGCTGGCAATTCGGCACCTACAGTGCCGGCGAGGTCGTCAATCCGCAAAAAGCTTTCCCGCGTGCTTTCCTGCTAGGCTCGCTGGTCCTCGCAGGTCTCTATCTCATCGCGGTTATCGCCTATCTAGTCGCCCTGGGCCCGGCGGGCGCGACCGCCAGCAATACCATCGCTTCCACGTCCGTCGGCGTCGTCCTTGGTCGCAGAGCAGAAATTATCGTCGCCCTCACCATCCTCATTTCCACTTTCAGCGCTGCGAACAGTGTCATCCTCACCGCCCCCCGCGTTTTCTACGCCATGGCCAACGACAATCTCTTCTTCAAAAAGCTCGCCGAAGTCCATCCGCGCTTTCAGACTCCCGCCGCAGCCATCGTTGTACTCGGTGTGTGGTCCGCAATCTTAGCTTGCGCCGGAAAATTCGCAGAATTGATCGGCGGCGTCATCTTTATCGGCTGGATTTTCTACGGCCTCGGCGCGGCCGCCATTTTCCCTTTGCGCCGCGCCGGCAAAGGCCTAGCGATCCCCTATCGTGTTCCCGGCTACCCCTGGACGCCCTTGCTCTTCGTCCTAGCCGCCGCCGCCATCGTAGGCAACGCCATCTTCGTGGCCGTTCTCGACCCAAAACAATTCATAAACCTAGCCATCGCCATCGCGCTCTTCGTTTTAGGTTTGCCGGCCTACTGGTTCTGGCGCAAACGCGCCTCGCCCGCCTCTTAATCCAGCTTGGTATAAGTCACTTTTGTAGGGGCACAGCACGCTGTGCCCGTTTTGAAGTTGCGCACGGTTCACACGGCATGTTTTTTAGGCAGGAGGTCTATTCTTGCTTCGGGGAAATTCCATCTTGCGAACCCATCTTTGCCAGCCTTCTCAGAGCCATCTCGCGCGCTCGGCGGACCTGCTCACAGGCAGGGCCCGTGGGCTGCAACTTCAAGTAGGTGTCCAGGGCCTGGATCTCTGCGCGATAGCCGCCTTTCCTATCTTGCACATCCGCGAGAGCAAGATAGGCGCCAGCAAAATTGGGATTGCGGAGAAGTGCCTCACGCGCGCTTTTTTCCGCCTCGTCCAACCGGTTGAGTTGCGTCAGGGCCTCACTCAGAACCACGTATCCTTCTGGCGAGGCGTCCTCCACTTCCAATCCCCTTCGGATGATTTTCTCCGCTTCGCCCGCCCTTCCCTGCTGGCACAAAAGGTAGCCATATCCGAACTCCGCCAGGGCGTACTGCCCCCCACTGAGATCGATCGACGTTTGAAAAGCTTGCCCCGCCTCGTCCGTCCGGCCCAGAGACATTTCCGCAAGTCCCATATTGTAGTAAGCCTCGAAATACATGGGAAAGGCTTGCGTCGCCTTCGCAAAGTAGCGCAGGCTCCCCGCGAGATCATTCTTTGCGACCCGCTCCAATCCCTTCTGGAACTCGTCCCGCGCTTTGCCGGGGATTCTCAGCTCCCGAACGGAAACCGAGTAGCGGCTGGGGCGAATTCCCCCCGGCCTGGACTTGAGATACACAACAAGTTTGGCGGAAGGTCCATCGAGCTGCGCGCTGGTTTGGGCGGCCTCGTACCCTTCTTCGTCCACCGCGATATCGTACGTGCCGCGAGGAAGATTCTGCACTTTGAAGTGGCCTTCCAGGTCCGTCAAAACGCTACGAAAGATTCCCGCGGCACGCGATTTCAGGCTTACCGCAACTTGGGTTGCTGGCCGTTTGTCCGACTCCAGGAGCACGGTGCCAGAGATTTCGCCCCCCGCGTTCTCAAAGCTGGACACTTGTGCCTTAGCACTTGGTGTCCAGACTATTGACGCGATGTATAGGAAAAAACTCAGGACTAGGAGCGGCGGGAAAGTGGCCCGCAGAAACGATTTCTCAACTCTTGACACTTCCAGCTGCATCTTGACCTACAGAGCACTTTTGAGGGGGGCCTCGGGAGATTTAGCGGTTGCGGGAGTTAATCCGTGCGGTCGCGAAAAGCTACTTCCATCACTCAGTCCCAGGCTGCGTTCGTGGTTTCGCCAGCGCCGCCGGTGCACCTTAAC
>DATEWL010000198.1:0-2670 GCA_035258025.1 Candidatus Acidiferrum sp.
CGATAATCGCCGCGATACTCGGATCGTATTCCGGCGTCTCGCCTGCCGCATCTTTGTCAATTCCAGTGAATCGCCCGTCGATGCGGCCCACTGTACGACGCTCGCTGCGCAGTAGCTCTTTCGTGAAGCGTTCGATTTCCACACGCATATTGGTCCGCTCGATGTAGTCCGCCGAAAGTCCTGTCAACCGCGCCAGCTTCTGCACGACCTCCGCGTGCTTCGCATTCGGCAAGGCATCTCCCGTCATCAGCGCATTCGTATAGTCGCCTTTCGCAAAATCCTCCGACTCCGCCACAGCTTTGCGCAAATCTCCTTGCAGATCGGGGGGCAATCGCTTGTGATACCACGCAATTGCCGTGTACGTAGGCAAATAAAGGATGTACGGCAAGTCGTTGCCGGAATTAAAATCAGCAGTCTCGAAATTCAGAATCGTGGAAACCAGGATGATTCCGTTCAAATACATTCCGTACCGCTGCTGCAAATATCCAGAGAGTCCTGCAGCTCGCGTCGTCCCATAACTTTCGCCTGCCAAAAACTTCGGCGAGGACCACCGCTTGTTGCGCGTCGCGTAAAGCCGGATAAAATCGCCGACAGACCGCACATCTTCCTGCACACCATGGAATTGATCGGCAGATTCTCCCGGCGCGGGCCGGCTGTAGCCGGTAGACACAGGATCGATAAAAACAAGATCGGTTACGTCCAGCAGCGACGATTCGTTGTCCACCAATTTATAAGGTGGCGGCAGCAACGCACCGGCGTCGCCCATCTCCACGCGCCGCGGGCCAAACGCTCCAAGATGCAGCCACACGGAAGCTGAGCCGGGTCCGCCATTAAATGTGAACATCACGGGCCGCTGCGACAAGTCGCTCACATCGTCGCGCGTGTACGCCATGTAGAAGACGCTCGCTTTCGGCTTCCCTTCTTCGTCTTTCATCACCAGCATTCCCGCCGTGGCCGTGTACTTGATCTCTTGCCCGCCGATGCGCGCCGAGTGCTTCGTCTGCACCACTTTATCTTCCGGCACAGGCGGGACTTTCTTCTCCGGCTCTTTCGCCGGCTCGGCAGCTTTCTCGCCCGGTTTTGGCACTGGAGACGCGCTGGGCACCGGTTGCTGCGCGAACGAAACCGAACTTCCAAGCAAAATCACTGCGGCGCAGCTCAATCCCAGATAGCGATAGTTCATCGGCAAAACGCTCCTCAAGTAGGTGGCCACAAATGGAAAAGTAGACGGCGGCATCGTATGCGACTGCAGTAGCTTCGTCAATCGGCGCACGACTCGCCTCTCATGTGGCCGATTCTGGAATTGTGCTTGTACCGCGCTCGGGCCGTTATACAATGCGAGCCCAAGAGTGAAACGTTTGTTTCAAGGAGCATCCATGCGTCCAGCCCGTCCGCGGCCCTCCGTCTGCCTGAGCATTGCCGCGCTACTGCTGTTAGCCCCACTCGCAGGCGCCCAGCAAAAAGAAGGATTGCCCCACCCGAAAACGCTTCCTGATCTGCAGAAGGCGATGAAAGAGGTTGTCGACAAGGCTCATCTGCCGGGCGCGGGTGTCGCTCTCGTCTCGAATGGCGAGTTGCTCTGGTGTGGCGGACCCGGCAAAGCGGACATTGCGTCCGGCCGCGATATCACTTGCGATACGGAATTTCGCGTCGGCTCGATCAGCAAATCCTTTGTCGCGCTTGCGCTCCTGAAGCTGCAGGAAGAAGGAAAAATAAATCTCGAGGCGCGCTTGCAGGATGTTGCCCCGGAAGTCCCCGTCAAAAATCGCTGGGAGTCCACGAATCCCGTGCGCATTGTCAACTTGCTCGAGCACACCGCCGGTTTCGACGACATGCAAGCATCGGAAGTCTATAACTTCAAGGACCCCTACGATTCTCCGCTTCTCGAAGTCTTCAAGAGATTTCAGGAACCGCAAGACGTTCGCTGGCCTCCGAGCACGCGCATGTCCTATTCCAATCCAGGGTTCGGCATAGCGGGCTATCTCATCGAGAAAACCACCGGCAAGCCCTTTGATCAGTACATTCGCGAGACGATTCTTCGACCGCTAGGCATGGCGAATGCGGACTTTCCTTTTACCGATACGAACAAACCACTCCTCGCCGTCGCCTACGATGGCGATCCGCCGCGCGCCCTCCCGGGCTATCCGTACATCTATCTACGTCCCGCGGGCGATCTGAAGGCTTCGCCCGGCGAACTCGCCAAGCTCGTCCAATTTCTTCTGCGCCGTGGAAGAGCGGGCGATGCGCAAATCCTAAAGCAGGAGTCCATCATCCGCATGGAATCGGTCGAGTCGACTCTTGCCGCAAAGAACGGTCTGCGTCTCGGCTACGGCCTCGCAAACTACACCGAAGTTGTCGGCGGAGTCGTCACCCACGGCCACGATGGAGGAATCGACGGATTCATCTCCACGTATCGCTACATGCCGGAACAAAACTGGGGCTACGTTGTGCTGCTCAACAGCACGCAGTCGTTCCAGGCGCTGCTGAACCTGAACGAACTGGCCATTAACTTCCTGTCGAAAGACTTTCCGAAGCAGCAGCAACCTGCTGTTTCTGTTTCCGCTGCCGATCTGGAGAAGTTTGCCGGCTACTACGCGCCTCTCGCGCCTCGTTCGCAACTCTTGTCCTTCACAGAGCAGCTGTCGGGCGGCGTGCGTATTCGCGTCATCA
>DATEWL010000199.1:0-2911 GCA_035258025.1 Candidatus Acidiferrum sp.
GGCGACGATGCCGAAATCGAAAAACTGCGAGGGCCGCAAACAGACGTCATTGACGCCGGGGGAAAGCTGGTTTTACCCGGCCTCGTGGATTGCCACATTCATTTCCTGGAAGGTTCCATCAGACTCCGTCAAGCCAATCTCGAAGGCGCCAAAAATCCTGCCGACATTCAACACATCTTGCGCGACTACGCGGCGAAACACCCCGGCGACGGATGGATTCTCGGCGGCGGCTGGAACTACGCGATGTTCGGCGACGAAAATCTGCCTGACAAAAAATATCTCGACGAGCTTTTCCCAAATCGCCCCGTTTTTCTTTCAGGCTATGATGGACATACTTCCTGGGCCAATTCGAAAGCGCTGGCGCTTGCAAAAATCGACAAGGACACGCCGAATCCCGCCAACGGCGCTATCGTGCGCGATTCGAAGACCGGCGAGGCCACCGGAGCCCTAAAAGAATCCGCGGGTAGGCTCGTCGGCAAACTGGTGCCCAAGCCGACGCCAGCGGAAAAACTCGCTGCCCTCCGCACCGGTATCCATTGGGCCAACGAAAACGGCTTGACCCGTGTGCACAGTGCAGGCGGCGATTTCGAGGAGTTTGCTCTTTACGACGAACTGCGCCGCCGCGGTGATTTGACTCTTCGCATGTACATCGCTTATTTTCTGAATCCGCCGGAGTTGCGCCCCAAGGATATCGCCGCGATCGAAGAAGCGCGCAAGAAATACACCGGCGACTGGCTCTCCGGCGGCGTGGTCAAGATGATGATCGACGGCGTCATCGAATCACACACCGCCGCCATGCTCGAACCCTACACCGACGACCCATCCATGAAGGGCAAATTGTTTTGGGAGCCGGACAACTACAAAGCGGCCGTCGTGGAATTGGATAAACGCGGGTTGCAGCTCTTCACCCATGCCATTGGCGACTATGCTGTGCGCACCGCTCTGGACGCGTATGAAAACGCCGAAAACGTGAACCACACGCAGGACCGGCGTCCGCGCATCGAGCACATTGAAACCATCACCACCGAGGATATCCCTCGCTTCGGAAAGCTGGGAGTGATCGCCAGCATGCAACCCCTGCATGCTTACCCGGACGAAGATACCTTGCGAGTCTGGGCCGGCAATGTTGGACCGGACCGCGCCTCTCGCGCATGGGTCTGGAATAGCATCGCGAAAGCTGGCGGGCATCTGGCCTTCGGCAGTGACTGGAGCGTGGTGACGCTGAATCCGTGGGAAGGCCTGCAGATGGCCGTCACGCGCCAGACCACTGAGGGCAAGCCCGACGGCGGTTGGATGCCGGAGCAGCGAGTTACGCTTGCGCAGGCGGTCAAAGGCTATACGCTCGGAGCTGCCTACGCAGGACGCCGCGAAAAAACGGAGGGCTCGATCGAGCCGGGCAAGCTCGCTGACTTAATTATTGTTTCGCAAAATATCTTCGAGATAGACCCGCATGCGATTGCTCAAACGAAAGTCGTCAAGACAATCGTTGGCGGAAGAGTCGTCTATCAGGCGGGCGCGAAATAAACAAGCTTTCGCCGCGCTGGACGGATGGGACCGACAACAATATATGAGCAGGAGGATGCAGATGCTGGGGAAATGGTGGAAAGTATGAACCGGCGTGCAATCGTCCTGGGCATCCTGACGCTCACAGTGATTTGCGGCGCTTGTAAGCAAAAAGATGAAACCCTCAGCTTGCTAGTCTGGGAAGGTTACGCGGATCCCTCGTTTGTGCGGCCCTTTGAAGAAGCGCATCACTGCAAAATCTCCGCATCGTACATGGGTTCGAGCGATGAGCTCATGGCCAAGCTGCGCGGCGGAAGTGCCTCCAACTACGACGTGATCTCGCCGTCGAGCGACGTCGCTCACTCGATCACAACTGCCGGCTTGGCCGCACCTTTGGATCTCTCTAAGTTCCCTTCCTATAGTCAACTCTCAGCCAAACTCCGCGATCTCCCCCTTGTGAAAGCGCACGAACAAGTTTACGGCGTTCCTTTCATGTGGGGGCCAAATCCTCTGCTGTACGACGCGAAAGCCATTCCTCAGCCGCCGAACTCATGGGCGGTACTCTGGGATCCCAAGTACAAAGAAAAAATCTCCGTGTGGGATGACCTTTCCACCGTCTACATGGCCGCGCAAGTTCTCGGCTACGACAAGCCTGATCCCTCGCAACTCTACAATCTGACCGATGAACAGCTCGAAGCCGTGAAGAAGAAACTGATTGCACTGAAGCCCAACATTCGAAAGATTTGGTCCACAGGCGGCGAGCTGACCAACCTCTTTCAAAATCATGAAGTCGTTCTGGCGATGGGCTGGCCGCTCAACACCAACGACCTTCGCAAACTCAATTTCCCAATCGGGGAAACGATCCCCAAGGAAAATACGACTGGTTGGATTGACCACTTGATGGTGACGGCCGCGAGCAGCAACAAAGATCTTGCATTCGCCTTCCTCGAATACATGATTGAAGCAAAGACGCAAAAATTGGTGACCGATCGAACGCACTACACGCCCGCGAACCCCGGCGCTGCGCAATTTCTCAGTCCCGAAGAGATAAAGGGCCTGCACCTCGACGATCCCGATGCCTATATGCAGCGAATTTATTTTTGGCAGGATGTGCCGCGCCGCGGGAAGTACAACGAAATCTGGAACGAGGTAAAAGCCGCGCAATGAGCACTGCCGCAATTCCGCAGCCTGCTTCCTTGGACGCCAACGCTCCGCTGCTTGAAGTGCGCGCTGTGGCCAAACGCTTCGGCGCACGCGAAGTGTTGAAAAATATTTCGTTGAACATCGCCGCAGGAGAATTTCTCACGTTGCTCGGCGAAAGTGGCTCTGGAAAGACAACGCTGCTGCGCCTCATTGCCGGCTTCGAACAACCCACAGCCGGCGAAATCTGGATGTCCGGCGAGCGGCT
>DATEWL010000200.1:0-2882 GCA_035258025.1 Candidatus Acidiferrum sp.
CCGATGTCTCCGAGCATCTTCGCGGCAAACAAGGGTACACGTTCACTTTTCTGAGCGATTCAAAAACGGAAGTGATTCGCCGTTACGATTTATTGCATAAGGCCGCAGGGCCGGAAGAGAGCGACATAGCTCGCCCGGCTGAGTTTTTAGTTGATCGGACCGGCACAGTGCGCTGGGAAAATTTCACCGAGGACATACGCGTGCGGCCTCGCGCGCAGCAAATGCTCGCCGCCGCCCGGTCCATTCAATAGGCGGGCAATCGGTTTGTCATCCTGCAACGTCAATCGTTCTTTCCGATTCTGAAATTCACGCAATTCTATTTCGCGTGATGGCGGCACGGTGTGTCTGTAGAAGTCATCTCATAAATGCTCCGACACCGCGCAAAGTACCGCGCATCGAGCTTGCCGCTCCGCCTTGCTCGAACTTGCCATCCTGCGCGGTTCTTTTCCCCTCGTCAGCGCCGTAGGTGCGACACAAATCTCCGGTTTCCAAAGCATTTGCGAGATGCGCTCCAGTGATTTGCGAGTGCCGACGAGGGTTTGGGTTTGAAAACGGACGCGCCGGCTATCTGGAAAAGTAACCCGTCTTGGCGCGTACCTTTACGCCTTCGCGTTTTGGCTTGATTACGATTTTGCGGAAGCTGTTGTCCTTCAACGGGTCTGTCGGGTAATAGCCCAACTCGTACGATGTCCTCAATTCCTCGGCGATTTGGCGGAAATAGACATGCGCGTCTGTGGTTTCGGCGTCGATGTGCGCCCCGCCCGTCTCGCGCGCCACACGGTCCATCACGCTAATCCCATACTTGTTTCGCGCCGTCAGCTTTCCGTGTTCTTTATCCGTGTACCGTATCGCGTATACCACCACGTTTTCGCTTTGCGCAGTCTCGATCGCAGTCATCATATTGTGCGAACTCGAATTATCCTCGCCATCGCTAAAAAGCAAGATCGCACGTCTGCCATTTTCCTGCGCCAGTTTCTCCGTCACCGAATAAAAAATGGAATCATAAAACGCCGTTCCCAGATCGCGGTCCTCGCGCGGCCCCAGCTCTGGAAATCTCCCGGTCGACTTCTGGTATTGCTTCCACTGTTCCAGCAAGTCTCCGCCCGACTGCGAAAAATCGCTCACCAGCCGGATATGGTTCCCAAACCCCACCAAGAACACCCGATCCTTCGGACCCAAAACATCTTTGAAGAAAACCTCCAAATCGTTCTTATGCTGTTTGGAAAAATGATCCTGGCTTCCGCTGGCGTCCACCACCAACCCTAGCGTCAAAGGCACATCGGCGCTGCGCGAAAAGAAGGCTATTTTCTGCGGTATCGCATCTTCGATAACGTCCACGTCGTCCTGCGTGAGATTGTTCACCAAAGCGCCGTTCGCATCTCGCGCCACAAACGCCACGCTCACCAAATTTACTTTGACCCGTATCGGTTCTTGGCCGTGGCTCAGCGCAACACCCAGAGTGAGAGGTCCAAGGAATGCTAGCGCCAGCAGTCCTCTGTGAAACCGTAATCCTATTTGCATTCGGTGAAACATCAAGCTGGAGTCTTGTCTTCGCTGCGCGCCTCGATGTAGAGCAGGTTAAAAATGCAGCCCGTCCCGTTCGGCTTCACGCTCACCAGATGCTGTTTCTCTTTCGTTCCCGCTTTGAACACCATTTCGCCCGCATCCGCATGGTCATCGTCGCAGGTGAGCTTCTTCGAAGTGTCGCTCTTATCCTTGTCCCCTTGCCCTTTCGTCACTCCGCTGCAATTCAGCACGGCTCCATACTTCGCGAGCGCCTTCTGATAAAACGCCGCAACTTTTTCCGGCGAGTCGCTCGACTCCATCTTCAAAACCACGAGCTTGAATCCGAACGTGCTTCCCCAGAGTCCCAAATTCGCCGCCGAAGAATCGTTCTTTTCGTCTTTGTGCGGCGTCGCGCCCGGATATATCGGCAATCCCGCTTCCTTCGCCGTCGCTTGCGCGCTGATTACCAATCCCGCTTCGCTTCCATCCTTGCTCGTGACGGTTACATTCACGCCAGTCTTGTCCTTCTCTTGTCCCGCCGCAGAAAACAGCGCCAAACTCATCACTCCGCACAAAGCCGCGCCAAGAGCCACCGCTCGCACGCTGCCAAGCTCTCGTTTCCTCATACCACCCTCCTCTATAGCCAACTTATCTTATAGGACGGCACACCACAGCGATTCTTTCAGCGCTATCTCGCCCGTCATCCGTACATACGGCAAGGGCCTCTTCGAAGTTCCCACTCTTTGCCCCCAAAAGCCAGTTCTACCTAAACATCCATCAGAGGCCCTGGGAATATTTTTGAGTGTTCCCCGGTCCTACATCTTGATAGGGTGTATTCGCTGTTCGTTTCACAATCTGTCCCTATAACAGGAGAGTGCGAATGAACCGTGCCTTAGCTCTAATGGTTTTGCTAGCCGCTACGCCAATTGCTTCGCCCCTGGCGCAAGAGGTGCAAAAACCGGAAATGGCGAAGATGACGCTGAAAGTGGGCGACACCGCGCCAGACTTCACCCTGCTCAGCGACGATTGGAAAAATGTAAAGCTCAGTGACTTTCGCGGCAAGAAGAACGTCTTCTTGGCCGTGTACGTCCTGGCCTTTACCGGCGGTTGAACGAAACAACTTCAGGCGGTCCAGGCTGGAATCGCCTCAGGCAAGATCGACACCTCGGATACGGCAGTATTCGGCATTAGCATGGATAGCCCCGCCGCCAATGCCGCGTTCGCCAAACAAATCAACATCAATTTCCCGCTCCTTAGCGACATGAACCACAAGATGCTCGCGTCCTACGGCATCCTGAAGGGCTATGACGTCCAAAACGAAACTTACAAGTGGGCGCTGCGGGCCAACATCGTGATCGACAAAGAGGGCGTCATCC
>DATEWL010000201.1:0-5394 GCA_035258025.1 Candidatus Acidiferrum sp.
AATCGAGCCGTCCACGAACTCGACCATCGAATGAATCGTAGACTGCGGGTGAATCACAACGTCGATTTGGTCGGGCCGCACGCCGAAAAGCCAGCGCGCCTCGATCACCTCGAATCCCTTGTTCATCATCGTGGCGGAATCGACGGTAATGCGGTTGCCCATCTTCCAGTTTGGATGCGCCAGCGCTTGTTCTGGAGACACATTGTCGAGCTCGGAGAGCGGTGTCTTGCGAAAAGGCCCGCCGCTCGCCGTAAGCACTAGACGGCGCACTTCGCCATGGGTTCCGCCTCGCAAACATTGGTGAACGGCGTTGTGTTCGCTGTCCACGGGCAGCAATTCGCGCCCTGCTTTTTTCGCCGCAGACATCACCAATTCGCCTGCGGCAACCAAAACTTCTTTGTTCGAGAGCGCCACGGTCTTTCCTAGCTTGACCGCCTCGTAAGTAGCTTCGAGCCCGACGACGCCGACGGCCGCGGAAACGACGATGTCCGCCTTGGTGTGGGTCCCAACTGCCAACATCCCTTCGCGCCCATGATGGATCGCGGGTAGCGGAGAAATTCCCTTTGCGCGCAGTGTGGCAGCTAATTCATCGGCCTTCTTCGCATCGCCTACGGAAACCAGTTCGGGGCGATGCCGTTCGATCTGGCCGGTCAACTCTTCGAGGTTGCTCCCAGCGGCCAGCGCGGCAATAGCAAACCGCTCCGGCAACGCTTCCACAACGGAAAGGCACTGCCGACCAATCGAACCTGTTGAACCCAAAATGGCTAGCTGTTTCAAAAAACTCTCTTCTCCGTTGAGCGCCGAACTGGCGGGACAGACATTCTGGTCTATCGCCCGCCCCATGAGTGGAAGGACCGTCGGAACTATCTGCTGGGCAAATAGATCCAAATCCAATAGTACCAGACAACCGGGATTGCCAAAATCAACGCATCGATTCGGTCTAGAACGCCTCCGTGTCCCGGCAGGAGCGTGCCAGAATCTTTCACTCCTGCGCTGCGCTTGTACGCAGATTCGAGCAAATCGCCAGCTTGCCCGGCGATGTTGCCGACAACAGCCATAGCCAGCAGATGCGGTGGTGGCACAATGAGCCATCTCGCAAAAACGACGGCGACGAACAGCGCTCCCAGAATGCTGGCGATCGTGCCCTCCCAGGATTTTTTGGGACTTAACACTGGTGCCAGCGGGTGCTTTCCAATGGCACGACCTACAAAATAAGCCGCCGTGTCTCCGACCCATGTAATGATGAGCACAAACATCAGCAGCTTTGGACCGTCCGTGCTGATTCCATGAAGCCGAATCGCGTATGTCAAAGGAAGAGCCACGAGGATCAGCCCGCTCGAACTAATCCCTGCCGCAGGTAAGGCTTCCACCATTGGCCGTTTCGTCCAAAGTGTCAGTACGGTCACACCAAGCAGAAAAATAAAGAAAACATCTCCGACCGCAGGGATAGAAAGAAACGCTTTGCCAATCAAGACAAAATATTGAATACCTCGGGACGTTCCGACTGAGTTGGCAGTGGATGCCATCCACTGCACAAAGACAAGACCGAGCGCGCAGGCCGCGGTCCAGAAACGATAGGCGCGATGGCCGATCGCATCGCCGAGGGCGAAGAACTCGAAAAGTGCGAGCAGGATAACGAGTGCTGCGCCAATCGTGACGGCCGCGGTCGATCCCCACAACACCAGGCCAACCACACACGGAATTAGAACCGCGGCTGTCGCGACGCGCTTCCAGGTCATAGAAAAGGGATCCCCTGACGAATCACTAGTTCCATCTCATCACATCAAGGGAAATAAATCACGAGGGAGAATCACAAATGAGCGAGGACCTCTCTTGGAGAAGCCGTCTTCCAAGAAAAATGTTCACTTTCCAACTACGCGCGCCGACGTCTCTTGAGCGGGCTGGCCCTCGCGAATTCCGCCGTAGCGGCGCTCACGTTTTTGAAACTCCACCAGCGCTTCAAGAAGCCTGGCACGGTTGAAATCAGGCCAAAGCGTTTCCGTGACAAGAATCTCGGCATAGGCAATCTGCCAGAGCAGAAAATTGCTTACGCGCATCTCGCCGCTCGTGCGGATGAGCAAATCGGGGTCCGGTAGTCCGTTCGTGTACATGTGCCGGGCGAGCGACTCTTCCGTAATCGCGGCACGGCCGGCATGGCCGTTCTGCTCGGCCAAAATCGCGTTCATGGCATCAACAATTTCCGCACGGCCACCGTAGTTCAGCGCCACACATAGGACCATGCCCTTGTTTCCGGCGGTTCGTTCCATGGCGTCGCGCACATCGTCCTGCACGCCTTTGGGAAGCTCGTCCGTGCGACCCAAAAAACGCATGCGGATATTATTTTTCTGAATCAGGGGCATTTCCCTGCGCAAATATTCGCGCAGCAATTGCATCAAAAAGTCGATTTCCGTTTTTGGACGCCGCCAGTTTTCGACGGAAAATGCGTATAGCGTGAGCGCCTCAATTTTCAGCCGCGCACACGTTTCAATCGTCGAGCGCGCCGTTTTTGTGCCGGAGCGGTGACCCGCCACGCGCGGCAAATGCCGCTGCTGCGCCCAGCGCCCATTGCCGTCCATGATAACGGCCACATGCCGTGGCAGGCGGCCCAGATCTAGCTTTTCGAAGAGGAGAGCTTCCTCGGGCGTCAACGGTCCCATCGCGCCAGAGGCGGAAACTTGCAGCGTCGTGTGTGATTTCGTGTGCGGCACGGGTTTTCTGAGGTTTCTTCTTTACGCCGCAAAGTTAACATACGATTTGGTCGCGGCGCAATGCCGCGGTGACGTGTCGAGCATCCCCCTTTTTCGAACATAGCCGTCCTAAGGGTCAACCTGCTGGCGGCGGACCTGCCTGAAAGAGCGATGTGTAAACCAAGACAAGCGTCAGGATAATCATGGCAATCGCTGTGACCCAGGCGACGATGTTGAATGTGACGGTATTCACGTGTTCGCCCATCAGATCGCGCCGGTTGACGAGAAGCAGAATAAAAATAATCACAATGGGCAGCCAGACGCCGTTGCCGACCTGGGAGAAAATGAAAATCTTCCAAATCGGAACATGCGGGATCAGGATGATCCCAGCACCGACGGCAATCAAAACCGTATAGAGGCCATAAAATATTTTGGCATCCTTGAACTTGTGGTCGATGCCAGCTTCAAATCCCAGGCCTTCGCAGATCACATGCGCCGTCGACAGCGGCAAGATTGTGGCCGCAAAGAGCGAGGCGTTCAGCAAACCGAACGCAAATGTAAATCCAGCCCATTTCCCCGCCAACGGGATCAATGCCTTGGCCGCCTGCACTGCATCGGTGATGTCGCGCTGGCCGGAAACATACAAAGTCGCGGCTGTGGCCACGATGATGAAAAACACGATGACCATGCAACTGATGCTGCCCACCAAAACGTCGGCGCGCGCTTGGGGATACTGCCTCGGCCCGACTTTTTTCTCGACGAATCCCGCCTGCAGGTAGAAAAACTGCCACGGCGCAATCGTAGTCCCGACAAGCGCCGTTAGAGTGAGCAGATAGCCCGACTCGAAATGAAGATTTGGAATCACGACGTGCTTGGCAGCCTCCAGCCAATCCGGTTTGGCCAGGATCGCGGAGATGATGTACGTAACGTAGAACCCGCATGCAATCAGGAAGATGACTTCGACCTGTCGATACGTTCCTCGAAGCACCAGAATCCAAACCAAGATCGCGGCGATGGGAACAGCAATATATCTGCTGACGTGAAACATCTCCATGGAGGCTGCCACCCCAGCAAATTCCGCAACGACGTTGGCCAGGTCAACAAAGAAGCCAGTGACCATCACAAAAAACGTCGGACGGAAACCAAACTCCTCGCGAATAAGATCCGATAATCCCTTGCCGGTGATCACGCCCATGCGAGCGCACATTTCCTCGGTCACGTACAGCGCAATGGTCATGGGAATCAGCGACCATAGCAGCGCGTAGCCATACTGGGCACCTGCTTGCGAGTATGTGGCGATACCGCCGGCATCATTGTCGACGTTCGAGGTGATCAGCCCCGGCCCCACGACCGCAAGCAGCAAGGTCAGACGGCGGCGCAGACCGCGAATCTTCTGTTGCAGATTCGTGCCGCGCGTCTGCAGGCCCTCCAAGCTCGATTTGAGAGTCTCCCAGTTCATCCGCTGCTTCCGGTTCCCTCTTTATTTCTTCACAAGCCGCGAAACCACGTCGTCCACGGTGACCGTTCCGATGGGGCGTCTCTCCTCATCCACCACGGTAAGCATTCGTAAATTGTATTTGTCGAACAATTCAAAAACGTCCTTCTCATCCGCGTCTCCGGCAATGCTCAACAGCGGCTCGCTCCGTAGATCTTTCATCGTCTGTTCCGGCGCAGCAAGCAGCAGACGGGCAACGGAGACCGTGCCGGAATACTCCGCCTTGCCATCGAGCAGCACGATGGTGTCAAGCTGCTCGAGATTCAGCTCTTGACTGCGAATCCACACGAGCACTTCTTCTCGCCTCGAGCCTTCTCCCACGAAGATGAACTCCGTGTTCATCATGCCGCCTGCCGTCGAGGGGTCGAACGAAAGCAGCTCGCGCACTTCGTCGGCCTCCTGCCCGGGCATCTCTTCCAGAAGCTCCTCCGAGGTTTCCTTCGGAAGGTCTGCCAAAAGATCGGCGGCAGCGTCGGGCGCCATCTCTTCAAGAATGTCGGCAGCCTTCTCCGGGTCCAGCTTTTCGACGATCTGCGTAGTCAGCCGTTCGTCGAGCTCGGCCAGGACGGCTGCGGCGGTCTCTTCATCGAGCGAGGCGATAATTCCCTGCCGCTCCGCCGCTGATAGGTCTTCCATGATTTCGGCCAGGTCAGCCGGGTGCAGGTCTTCTAGTTTTTCGTGCGTGATCCGCAGTTTTACACGCCGCAGGGGATCTGACTCGATCAAATTCACGAATTCCCAGCGAATGGCGCTTTGCGGCAGCTTGCGCTGCAGCTTGCGGACAACGCTCGGGGAAACTACTCCTTGCAGGAGCCTTCGCACCGCGCCGGGAAGGCCCACATCCACCTGTGTGACCCTCAGCTCTACATTTCCATTGGTCTTGAATTCCGTCAAATCCACGTCGTTTACGCGAACGACTTTGCGTCCTCGCGTGTCGATGATCTGCTGGTCCATCAAATCCTTGCGAACCGCCAGCAATGATTCGTTCGGTTCATAAAGCTGCAGGGCGCGTTCGCTGACGTTCAGCCGCATCGTACCGGGGGCAAAAGTGGCTACCTGATCATGGCGGGCAAGCAGAGGTTGGAATCGGCCGCGCGAAATGAGGAAATGCGACAGTCGGTTGGTCACTTGGGAGGGCTCGATAAAGAATTCGCGCACGCGGCCCACGAAGTTGCCCTGCGCGTCGTAGGCTTGCGCGCCCATCAGTTCTGT
>DATEWL010000202.1:0-3998 GCA_035258025.1 Candidatus Acidiferrum sp.
CCGGGCAATGTCAGAAACCCACGTTTCTTTTCAGTGGCTACATAATCTAACCGGATATAATGCTGCGGCTATGAGTTCGGACGTTTTGACTTATTCGCGGTCAAAGGGACTCCTTGCTGGCGTGTCACTGGAAGGTGCATCGAGGATGCCCCACATTTAGTTGAAAGTTGAGGACAAGAAGCAGCGGCTCTCGCCCGAACTCGGATAGAGTTCGGGTTGCGAATCCCTTTTAAAGGAGAGAGCCGCCGTGAGAAAGAAATACCAGAGGAAAGACCGCAAGTCCAATCACAAGTTCGAGGTCGTCGGTGGGCAAGAGTTGTTGGTGCGGGTGCCGTTGCCGATAGCCGAGGTGTGGGCAGAGATGCAAGCGCAGGTGGAAGAGCTGACCGGGCAAGCCGGGCTGCAGATTCTGCGCGCCATTCTGGAAAACGAAGTAACTCACCGGGTGGGACCTCCGCATCGGCCGAATCCCTCCGCGGGCTGTGTGCGCTGGGGAAAGCAGCCGGGTTATGTGGTTTTTGCTGGACAGAAAATTCCTCTGGAACGACCGCGGGTCCGAACGCGGGAGGGCCAGGAGGTGGAACTGCAGAGCTACGGTCAGTTGCAGCAGGACGGAAAGCTACAACGAGCGGTGCAGGAGCGCATGGTGGCGGGGTTGTCCACGCGGAACTATCGGCGAGCGGTAGAAAGTGTTCTGGAAGGGTACGGAATCGAGAAGAGCAGCGTGAGCCGGCAGTTCGTGGCGGCCAGTAGCAACCAGTTGCGAGTGCTGTGCGAACGGCGCTTAGAAGATCTGAATCTGGTGGTGCTGATGATCGATGGCATTCACTTTGGCGGCCAGGTGCTGGTGGTGGCCCTGGGGATCGCGGAAAGCGGAGAAAAGCATGTTTTGGGAGTGTGGCAAGGAGCCACGGAGAATACCACGGTGGTCAAAGGGCTGTTGGAAGACCTGGTGGACCGAGGACTGGATCGGAAGCGGCGGTATTTGGTGGTGCTGGACGGATCGAAAGCGCTGCGCGCCGGTGTGGAACGTGTTTTCGGAGACCAAGTGGAAGTGCAGCGTTGCCAGATTCACAAGCGGCGGAACGTGAAGGAGTACCTGCCGGAGAACTGCCAGAAAGACTACGACCGGCGGATGCGCAACGCGTATGCCATGAACAACTACGCGGAGGCCAAAGAGGCGTTACAGAAAATCTTCCGGCAACTGGAACGGATCAATCCGAGCGCTGCCCGGAGCCTGGAGGAAGGGCTGGAAGAAACGCTTACGGTGCATCGCCTGGGTGTAGGAACGGTGCTGCGTCGGAAACTGGCCACCACCAACCCGATCGAATCGTGTTTGTCGACGGTGCAGCGGGTGGCGCGAAACGTAAAGCGTTGGCGCGAAGGAGATCAGCCGCTGCGTTGGACAGCCGCCGGACTCTTGGAAGCAGAAAAGAAATTCCGACGCATCAAAGGCTATCAAGAAATCCTGTTGCTGAAGGAACGCTTGAATCCGTCACGCATTCAGCAGAAGGAGGTCCGAACAGCAGAAGTTGCTTGAACTTGGTTGTAGGTGGGCTTACAGTGCCGAACATCGAGAGTCACTGCAATCAACTAAAACTCGGACATCCTCGGGTGTCTTGGGAATTACTTCCGCATAAGCCCGTCATCCGTTCGGAGCCGATGGAAGTGCCAATCGAGCCTACAAGTTGAACGAGCAATCTTCGGAGCGTCAGTAAACCTTTCCGAGTATCGATCTTATCTACCGATCGAGCCCTCGCCTCCGGAAAAGTTCGGCCAGTGATGGACTGATCGCCGGGGTTCGCGGTGAGAGCGGCAGCCAGCGTCAGTGATTGACCTCACGTCAACAGCAGGCTGGGGGACACCTTGCCAAGAGGACGTTTGTGCGAGACACGTCTACGCCCCTGGAGTCCTTCTCAGGCAGATTCGAGGATTTCTGACGCGCGTCTTCGATCTCTCGTTAGTGCTGCGCTGCGGCGCTGACTTGCTGCCAGACCCTGAAGAAGTTGCCGCCCATCACCTTGCCGGTCTCAGCGTCGCTGTAACCGTGCGCGAGCAGCGCTTCCGCAATCGCTTGGAAGTTCGCGTCCTCCCCGAACCCTGAGGTGTAGCTAGCCATCCCGCGCAGATCGCTGCCGATTCCGACGTGATCGATTCCGACGAGCTTCTTGACGTAGTCGATGTTCCGGACCATGTCGTCCATTGTGGGGTTCGAGTCGCCATTGGGCCAAATTCCAATGACGCCGCCCTTCGAAGCGATGGCCGCAATCTCATCGTCGGTCAGGTATCGATCGCCGTCGTGCAGCGCCTTCACGCCCGTGTGGCTGAAGAGCACCGGCTGTGACGACTCCTTGAGCGCGTCCATGATCGTCTCAGTATTGGCATGCGCCAGATCAATGATGATGCCGAGGCGATTGGCTTCATGCACCGCTTCGCGCCCGAATGGCGTTAGGCCCCCCGGTGAATAGGGATACGTCTGGATGTGTCCCAGCTCATTCGCGCGGAAGTGCACGAGCTGCAGCAAGCGCAGACCGCGACGATAGAGGTCTCGCAGGTTCTCTACCCGAGCCTCAAGGCCATCGCCGCCCTCGAGCGCCGCCAAAAGCGCCAGCTTGCCTCGTCGTTTCGCATCGCGCACCGCCTCCGGGCTCGTCGCGAGCACGGCGTCGCCGTCGTCGATCGTTCTGGTGATGCGGGCGAACCGGTCAAGTGTGAACGCGAACGGCTCACCCGGTTTTGGCCGCGGAAGCTCGCCGCGTTTCACGTCCGTGCCGTCGCGCTTGACGTAGTCGCCGCTGAACACAGCGTCGGTGCTGATGTTGCAGACCACGATGTCCATGAGCCCCCGGCGATAGCGTTCGAGCTCGTCGGGCTCGATGCGCGGAACGTTAGCGCGATGGAATCGGCTCGGATGTGCGTGCATGTCCACGAACACCACCTGCTGGTGGATTGTGGCGACACGATTCGCGCTTTGTCCGGGGCCAAATGTAGCAACGACCGTGAGAATTGGCGTGGCCAACCGACCGGCGAATGTCCGCACCGAGCACACTCTTCGTCTCCGGAGTATCGAGGTCAAGCAAATGGTCAAGTAAATCGAATCTCCTTTTTGACTTCAAAAACAGCGGCTAGTGTACGCCAATTTCGCCCGTTCGCGATGTTGTGTAAATGATTTTTGTCTTGAGTGCCCGCAACGGTCTCAGCAAGATGGGCGGCGCGGACCGAAATACGAGGCTCTGTGCGCATTGTCCGTCATCCATCCATGATCGCGGATTGGGCCTTGCCGAATCGCGGTGGCAATTCCGGTCCCAACGTTTTTGAGAGCCTCCTTTCATACCTTGTTTGTAATAAACTTCGTCCTCGTCCTGGTGTTGCGATTCCCCAAGACCTCGAAAAGGGGGACCTGTGAAACTGCCCGAAGTTTTTTTTGCTGCCATCCTGATGAACATGCTGAGCCCGCAGGCCTCCGCCGGAGTGACCTGCGAAAGCCTCGCCTCACTCTCCCTGGGGGACACCACCATCACTGTGGCGCAGACTGTAGCTGCTGGGGCGCTTACGTTGCCGACAGCTCTTCCAGACGCTGGTCCCCACGGAGGGGTCACCTTCGTCGCAACGAAGGATCTTCCAGAGTTTTGCCGGGTCGTTGGAGTTGCGAAGCCCTCCAAAGACTCCGAAATCAAGTTCGAAGTTTGGATGCCCACCTCCAATTGGAACGGCAACTTTATGGGGACCGGCAACGGAGGTATGGGAGGATCGATCAGCTACGGAAGCATGTCGGCACCTCTTTCCCGTGGCTACGCGGCCGCCGCAACCGATACCGGGCATGAGGGTACGGGACAGGACGGAAGCTACGCGCTCGGCCATCGGGAGAAGGTAATCGACTTCGGCTACCGTGCGGCCCATGAAATGACCGTCAACGCAAAGTTGATTGTCGCGGCCTACTACGGCCGGTCGCCAAAGTTCTCCTATTGGTACGGCTGCTCGACCGGGGGCCGGCAGGC
>DATEWL010000203.1:0-5331 GCA_035258025.1 Candidatus Acidiferrum sp.
CCCATTACGCTGCTCCTCGATGCCCTGGCCCTTTACTGGCTTGCCTGAGAAATTCCTCGAACATCGGCTTGCTTGCCAGCTCGTGCAGCAAGTTCTTTGTGGTATCCGAACTCGGGCCGCTTGCTCGCAAGGCCTCTCGCGCTGCCCCCAGCCATTGCAGCCACACTTCATATTCCGGGCCAAATTCCGCATCGAGCTCTTGCCGAAGCCGCTGCGCTAGAGCTGGGCTCTTGCCATTTGTGGAGATGGCGATCTGTAAATCTCCGCGCTGGACTACGGCTCCGTAGTAAAAATGGCAGTTCTCGATGTCATCGACAGCGTTGCACAAAATTCCACGCGCTTCGGCTTTGCGAAAGACTGCTTCATTTACACCCGCAGCGGAGGTTGCCGCGATTGTCAGAAAAGCGCCGTCCAAGTCTGCAGGCTCAAATTGCTTCGGCAGCCAATCGATTTTGCCGAAGCGCACCCATTCGGCGATTTGCGGCGTGATAGACGGAGCGATCAGCCGGATGCGCGCGCCTGCGGCCATTACTCCGGGAATCTTGCCTTCGGCAATGTTCCCGCCGCCAACAACAACGATCAGTCGCCCTTCCAGCTTCACGAAAATGGGAAAGAGGCTCATGCCTTAGCCTTCCACTCCCTGAGGAACGGGCCCCAGCGCCAGATCGCGCTCAACCGGCAGGACAAAACTCCCTGCGAGAATCGCACGAATATCTTCGTTCGAATGGCGCGCCAAAAAACGCCTTAGATTTTCGCCCGAATCGCGGCGCTCTTCGAATCCCGCAAGCAGCCGCTCGATGGCGTCAGGAACGTCCGACGCTGCGCAGCGATAGCCAACCGGTCGCGCGATCGACGCGAACTGTCCGACGCTTCCGCCGATGCAGAAGTAATAGGCATCCACCATCTGGCCATCCAATTTGATTTTTTTGCCTTCGATGCCGATATCGGCGATCCAATGCTGCCCGCAACTGTTGGGGCAGCCTGTGATGTTGAGACGCAGCTGTTCGTGAAAATCGGGAAGTCGCTCTTCGAGTTCATGCGTGAGCCATCGCGCAAAGCCCTTGGTTTCCGTCAGCGCGAGCTTGCAAAATTCAGAGCCTGTGCAAGCCACGGTTCCGCGAGCGAACACCGAGGCTTGCACCGGCAGGGCAGCAACTTCAAGCTCATGGGCGACCGTGGCCGCATAGCGTTGCGGCACGTTGACGATCAGTAGATTTTGCATGGTGGTGGTTCGAATGTGGCCGTCGGCGTAACCATCGGCCAAGTCCGCCGCGGTGCGCAATTGTTGCGGAGTGATGCGGCCGCGCAGCACGGAGGCGCCAACGTAAACGAGGCCATTTTGCTTTTGGGCGCGAATCCCAACGTGGTCGCGACGGACATCATTAGGGATATCTTCCGCCTCGCCGGGATCAAGAGGAAAACCAATTTTTCGCTGCAACTCATCCAAAAAGCTGTCCGCCGTCCAACCCTGTTGAAGGAAAAGGAATTTGAGACGAGCTTTTTCCCTGCTCTGCCGAAGCGATTCGCTCGCGCGAAAGATCTCCGCGACGCCACGCGCCACGGGGACGACTTGGTCCCATTGGATGAATGCGTTGAGGCGCAAGGCGATGTGAGGATCAGTCGATAGTCCCCCGCCGACGCGCAGCGAAAACCCGGTTTCGACAACTCCGCCCCGCTTGCGTGTTGTGGCTGTCAGCGCAACATCGTTGATCTCCGGATATGTGCACCAGTGCCTGCAGCCTGTGATGGAGATTTTGAATTTGCGCGGCAGATTGTAGAACTCCGCGGCGCCTCCCAACTCGCGGTCGATGGCCAGGGCCAGCGGCGATGCATCTACAATTTCTTCGCCGTCCAAACCTGCAACGGGACAGCCAGTGATGTTGCGCGCAACGTCTCCGCAGGCGCCGGTCGTCGTCAGGTCTGCCCGCCAAAGCGATTCCAGGACTTCCGGCAGCGATTCCAGCGTCACCCAATGCAACTGAAAGTTTTGCCGGACGGTAATATCGGCCACTCCGCGCGCGTGCTGCTCGGCAATATCCGCCACTGCGCGAACCTGGTCGCTGCGCAGCAAGCCGTTCGGGATGCGAATGCGCACCATGAAGTACGGCGTCGCCTTGCCTTCTCCGCCTGCGCCGCCGACGACTCCCGCGCCGTCGCCCTGCGTATACACGCCCCACGACCGGAAATAAGTGCTGAACCATTCGGGCGGAATCGAAGCGTAGCCTTTGCGCGCAAAGTCGCGGATTTCGTCAAAATGCTCCCAGGCATTCTTGGACCGCTTCAAACGCTCGACGCGTTGTGCTTTAGTTTCTTTGACTTCGCCCATGGCTGAATCACCTGTCCGAAAAACGTGTCCTGAAAACAAAAAACCCACGTGGCCTGAACCTCTGGCAACGTGGGCTTCGGAACTTTGAATCTTAGAGTAGCGCTAAGTCCGGAAACTCCCCTGGCCAGAGATGGGTGTCATACAACACGCAGCCTTGCGTGCGCACGAACAACACATGATCTGGCAACAGGTCATCATTAAACTTGAGAATACCTCGCGGTCACTACTAAGTCAAAAGAAGACCACCACAAAAGTTTAGATGCACTAAACTCAAAAAAGTAATCAACAAAACCTATGGTCACCACGGCTATTGAGCGGCGGGGGGCGGCTTAGGCGCGGCCGCTGGCTTTGCCGGAGTCGTTCCAGGGGGAAGTATCAAGGTCGTGGTCTTAATCCAATCCAGTTTATCGAAACCCTTATCAAGATAGGGCTTACCAAGTTTTTCAATCTTATCCTGTTCAGGGCCCTGGCCAGTGGGAGCGCCCTCGCCGTAGTCCGCGTAGAGCGATTCGACAACTTCCATCCCTTCCGTTACCTGCCCGAACGGCGCAAAGCCACCCATGGTGTCCAGCCGCTGGTTGTCATGAAGGTTGATGAAAACCTCCGTGGTGCGCGTGTCCGGATCGCCCGTCTTTGCGTAAGTGACGTACCCGCGCAGATTGCTCTGGACGACGGGGTCATCTTTTATGGGCGCATGCTCCCAGGCTGCCGTGACGGGAGGATAGGCGCTGATGCCCCACTGGACCACAAAACCCTTCAACACACGAAAGAAATGAGTATTGTCATAGAAATGATGGCGCACAAGATTGTAGAAGCGGTCGGCGCCTAGCGGAGCCCACGCGCGCGTCACGGTGATAACAAAGTCGCCCTTCGTGGTCGTGAATTTCACCTGATATGTCGCTGGCGCTTTCGCGGTCAGAAGTGCCGGCCGAAGAAGCGCTCTATCATACGGGCTCGTCGTCGCCGGTTTGTGTGCCGGGGCCGCTCCTGTGGCCGATTTCGGCTGCGCCGGAGTCTGCGCTGGTGCGGCTTGCGCCCGTGCGTCGTTGCAGGGTACAGCCGCAATGAGCAGCAGCCCCACAGTCATCACCCATCCACATTTATGCATTGCTCTTCCCTCTCCGGTTTGAGTTTTTCAGTTTATTCATGATGGCGGCTTGCAACTACCTCGCGGCATTCAGCTCGCGGCCGACGCGCTCGACCTCCGCCATAACCCTAAGAGTATTCTCGCCGAGAATCTTCTTTACGTCACCTTCGGAATAACCTTTTTCCAGCAACGCGTTCGTGATCCGCGGTAGCTTGGTCGCATCTTCCATGCCGAAGGGCATATTCGCGCCATCGAAATCGGAACCAAGCCCGACATGCTCAATGCCCGCAATTTTTACGGCATGGTCGATGTGCTCGACGATTTTGGTCCACTCGACTCTGGGCAAATCGCCGCGCAAGACGTATTCCCTCGTTACGCGGTCGCCCTCTATCAACTGGCAGCCTTCCCGATCCTTACATCGTTTCTGGATTTCCAGCGCAATCGCTTTGTCCCATTCCGGATGCGCTCTCTCGGCATTCCGAAATTCCTGGCTCAAGAAGCCGACGTGATAATTGATTTGAATGACGCCGCCTTTGGCGGCCAGCGCCCTTATCATGTCGTCGGTCACATTACGAGGCGCATCGCGAATGGCCCGGCAATCGGAATGTGAAGCGAACACCGGCGCTTTGCTGACGTCCAAAACGTCGCCAAATGTCTTGTCACTAACGTGTGAAATGTCCACAATCATCCCCAGACGGTTCATCTCACGCACGACGTCCTTGCCAAATTCCGACAGGCCGTTGTGCTCCGGCTTGGCGGTCGAGGAATCCGCCCACTCGGCGTTTCCGCTGTGCGTCAGAGTCATGTAGCGCGCGCCAAGCGCTGCATAGCGGCGAAGCACGCCGAGGTCGCTCGAGATCATGTGGCCGCCCTCGACACCGATAAGCACAGCGATTTTGCCCTGCTTGTGCGCTTCGCGAATTCCCTCCGCCGCCGTCACAAACATCAGATCGCTCGAATGCTTGCGAATCTGCTCGTGCACGGCGGCAATTTGAGCGAGCGCGTGTTTCACTGCCTCCTGCCCGGTGATTTTGCTGGGAATCCAAATCGAAAAGAAGATCGCTCCGAGACCGCCCTCTTTCATGCGGGGGATGTCGATGCTTCCAAGAACATTTCGCGCGCCCAAATCGAATCCAGGATCGAAAAATCGTTGTGTGGTGTCGTCGTGCGTGTCGATAACAAGAGAAGAGAAATGCAGCTTGCGCGCTCTTTCGGAAATTCCGTCCACAGCCATTGCCCTCGCAAGTATAATTCCCGCCAAAAGACACATCCCGGCCCCGAGAAGCGTCCTTGACATCAACGTCAGCTTCATTTCGTTATTGCGCGGCCCGCATTTCACGGCTCACGACTTCATTTTGTTCCATTACTCGCAGCAAGTTACCGCCGAGGATTTTCCGAAGGTCGTCATCGCTATAGCCCTTGCGCATAAGCGCTTCGGTAATCCGCGGGAGGTGCGTGCAGTCATCCATGCCCTCGGGCATATTGGCCCCGTCGAAATCTGAACCAAGGCCGACGTGATCCGGGCCGACCAGTTTAACAACGTGGTCGATATGGTCGATAATTCTTTCCCAGCTTACGTGCGGCAGCTTGCCCTCCGCCGTGGCTTTTTCCGTCATCTCCGTCATCTTTTTGTTCAGGCATTCGTCATTGTCGCCGCATTCTTTCTTGAGCTTGTCCATCATCTCTACCACGCCGCCGGAGAGCTTGTCCTCTGCGTCTTTGTATGCTTGATCGATGAAGCTCTTTTCGTAGTTGATCTGAATGACGCCGCCCTTCGCAGCCAGCGCCTTGATCATGTCGTCGGACATGTCGCGCACGTGATTGCAAAGCGCGCGGCAAGAGGAATGCGACGCAATCAGCGGCGCTTTGCTGATTTCCAGCGCATCGTAGAAAGTCTTGTCGGAGACGTGCGAGATGT
>DATEWL010000204.1:0-5865 GCA_035258025.1 Candidatus Acidiferrum sp.
AGCTTGAGTTCGCGGAATTTCATTGCGAGTGCATCGAAGAGCAGCAAGCGGCCGACAAGATTCTCACCGGCGCCCAAAATCAATTTAATCGTTTCCATCGCCTGGATGGAGCCAACAATACCGGGCAGTACGCCCAGCACCCCGCCTTCCGCGCAAGACGGTACCAGCCCCGGCGGAGGCGGCTCCGGATACAAGCAGCGGTAGCACGGCCCGTCAGGCATCCCGAAGACCGTGGCTTGTCCCTCAAAGCGAAAGATCGAGCCATAGACGTTTGGTTTGCCGAGAAGGATGCACGCGTCGTTGACAAGATAGCGCGTCGGAAAATTGTCGGTGCCGTCAACAATGATGTCGAAATCCTTAAATAGCTCAAGCGCGTTCTCGCTGGTGAGCTTTGTTTCGAAGGCATCGATTTGAATGTTGGGGTTGAGGTTAGACAGCCGCTCGCGCGCCGCTTCGCTCTTAAATTTGCCGACATCGCTTGTGCCAAAAGTGACTTGCCGCTGAAGATTCGTGAAATCCACGACATCGAAATCAACGAGTCCCAAACGCCCGACACCGGCGGCAGCGAGATAAAGTCCCAACGGTGCGCCCAACCCACCGGTGCCAATCAGGAGGACTTTCGCGTTTTTGAGTTTGAGCTGACCCTCCATGCCCACTTCGGGCATGATCAGGTGGCGGCTGTAGCGAAGAATCTCTTCGTTGGAAAGCGTGGCTGCATTAGCGGTCTCGCGGGCGGGCGTCTGAACTTTGGTTACCATTCCGATGTCCTTTGGTCCTTCAATTTACTTCGTATCAGATGAAAAAGAATGCGAATGGATGCTCGGGTGAAGATGGAGGCTAACTGGGCAGCCGAACTTCGCCGAACCGCCAGTTCTTAATCTCCCCTTGCGCCAGCAAACGACCTTCGCTCACAAGAGACTCAATGCGTCGCGCAACGATTTCGTAGCCCGCGTCTCCGTGCGGCCAACCATCACCCATTGCGCTCGCCACCTTACCGACCACCATTGCAGCCTTTCTCCAGTGCCCAGGAATCTCCGAGAGCACCGCGAGAATTGCTTCGTCAATCGCTTCATCCTTCACAACAACCGCCGGCGATGGAAGGAATAATGCTGATCGTGTCGCCATCTTTAGTCGGTGTATTTTCCTGCTTCAAATAACGGATATCCTCGTCGTTTAGGTAAACGTTCACGAACGCGCGAAGTTTGCCGTCTTCCGTATAAAGATGCTTACGCAGCTCAGCGAATCGGCTCGTGAGCCCGCTGAGCGCTTCGCCGACTGTCGCGGCGCTGAATTCGGCGGAATCGCGTTTGCCCGCGTAAACTCGCAGCGGCGTCGGAATCATCACTTTGACAGACATCTCTCGTTCTCCCGTTCTTGGACGCGCGTTAGTTTGCGGCGCTTACTTTCATCGGCGAAATCTTTTCTTCCAAAAATCCGGATCGATCGTCTTTCAACCGCCAGGAAGTCATATCCTGGGGCACGCCAGTATGCACACTAACAATGATGTAGCTGTACCACGGCCAGGCGTGACCGCGGTCGAAGTCGCTGGGCTTCGCCGGATGGTCCGGATGCGAATGATACCAGCCAATGACCTCAAGGCCTTGCGCGTTTGCGACTTTTTCGGCTTCGCGCACGTCGTCCGCCGTAACGGAAAAACGATTTCGCGGCGAATCATCGCGGCGATTTACAAGCGGAAAAAGAGATAAAACCTCGCGGGAAATCTTTCGAGAGTTCTCATGCGGATCGAATGAGAGGATATCGAGATCTGTTCCGAGCAGCGCTCCGCAGCACTCGTGCGGATACGTTTCGACGCCATGCGCGCGAATCTTTTCGGCAAGTTCAGCGGTGATCCAGATTTCGAGGGCTTCGTTCATTGTGAAATCACTGTTCATCCCAAAAGCGCTCGGTCAGGTACTTTGACGCGGAATCGGCAAAAACGGTGACAATCACCGCGCGCTCATTCAGCGGTATCTCCTTCGCGACCTGGAAGCAGCCTAGCAACGCGGCAGCGGCGCTGGGACTGACAAGCAGGCCCTCTTCCCGCGCGATGCGCTTCACAAGCCGATAGGCTTCTTCGGTGGCGACCTCTAGATTTTCGTCCGCGAGGGTGTCGTCATAAATCGCGGGGCGCAGCGCGGTCTGCATGTGTTTCCAGCCCTCAAGCCCATGAAACGCCGCGTCAGGCTGAAGGCTTATGCACCGAATCGACGGATTCAGCTCCTTCAACCGGCGCGCCGTGCCGACAAACGTGCCACTCGTGCCTAGCGCCGCCAGGAAATGCGTGATGCTCCCGCTGCTCTGCTCCCAAATCTCCTTCGCGGTCGTGCGATAGTGTGCCTGCCAGTTCGCCGGATTGCTGTACTGATCAGGGTAGAAATACTTTTCCGGGTCGGACGCGACAATCTCATGGACGCGACGAATTGCGCCGTCGGTGCCTTCATCGCCAGACGTAATAACGAGCTCGGCGCCAAGCGCACTAAGGATACGTTTGCGCTCATGAGAGGCGCTGTCCGGCAGGCAGAGCTTCACGCCATAGCCGAGCGCCGCGCCGATCATGGCGTAGGCAATTCCCGTATTACCGCTGGTGGCATCGATGATGGTCTTGCCGGGGCGAAGATCGCCGCTGGCGAGACCCGCTTGAATCATGCTCAACGCTGGCCGATCCTTGACCGACCCGCCGGGATTGCACCACTCCGCCTTGGCGCAGAATTCCACATTGGAGAACTCGCTGCCGATTTGCGCCAGTCGCAGGAGCGGCGTGTTGCCAATCAGGTCAATGACGGATTGGCCCGCCCCACCATGACGCTTTTCCGCTCGCACGGAGGACGCGTCAACTGGAGCGGTGATGGGCTTGATCGTGGCCATGCTCAGTAATCGCCTAGCAGTATCAAAGATATGCGACCAGTTTACTCCGAATTGGATGCGGCACGCCAGTTTGATGGTATAGCCTGATATTAGCGCTACTTAGAGGGAATCACCCTAAGAAGAGTAGAGAATAGATCGTGCCGATAGCAGACAGGCAAAACCCAAGTCCACGGCGGTCCGTTGTTAACGCTGAGACAGACTATCGCGTCTTGCACACCAGGATGATATCGGGAGTCGGCATATCCAACCCTGGAACCACAGTTGACTCGCGCCTCACAATCAGGGACTGTCGAGCGGTGACCACCGCGCCTGCCCCCGAATCTACGGGTGATACTTCGTTGGTACTGGCTGCACGCGAAGGCGACCGCGCCGCTTTCGGCGGTTTGTACGCGCGGGACGCCCGCATGGTTCACGGCATCTTGCTGGCGAGAGTACCTGCGAGCGACGTGGATGACCTTGTTCAGGACGTTTTTCTGCGCGCATTGCCCCGGCTGTGCGACCTGCGCGACGCCGCGCGGTTCGGACCGTGGCTGGCAGCCATCACGCGCAACCGTGCCAACGATTACTACCGTCAGACGCGAGCAATTGCCGCAGTAACAGAGAGCCTTCCGGATGATGAAGCGGAATTGCCCGCATCGAACACCGCGCCCGATGCGGAAGCAACCATGATTCTGGCATTCGTTCGCAGCCTCCCGGATGCCTATCGCGAAACGCTGATCCTCCGTTTGGTGGAGGGCATGACGGGGCCGGAGATCGCGGCGCGCACCGGCCTGACTCCCGGCTCTGTTCGAGTAAATTTGCATCGAGGTATGCAGCAGCTTCGAGAAAAATTGTGTCAGGCCTCGCTGGGCGGTGCGATGCAGCCTAATTCCTGCGACAGTAGGAATTCGGCGGCGCAGGAAAAGAATGCGTTGCGCAGAAGGAATGAGCCATGAATGACGATTACCTCTGGGATGGTTCCGGCGAACCGGACCGCGAAATTCAAAAACTGGAGAGCACGCTCGCCAAATTCCGCCAACAAGGTCAGGCGCCGGAATTTCCTGCGATCGCGGCAGCGCCGCGCCTGCGATTTTGGCAGCGGATTATGCCCTCGCACTGGTCGTTCGGACTCGTAGCCGCCACCGCAACGATTCTCTTTATCGCCGCGTTCGGGGTTCTGCAATGGAGCCAGAAGCCGAATGCAGTTTCCGGACCAGGGTGGGACGTCGTGAGTGTCGCAGGCACTCCGCATGTGGAATCGGATGCCTTCGAAAGAATAGTAGGTAGCTCCAAGCTCAGTGCTGGCCAAACGCTTGTCACTGATGGCCATTCCAAGGCCAACATTTCCATCGCCGATATTGGCACGGTGAACGTCGAGCCAAACACACGTTTGCGTTCAGTCGCCGGGGGCAACGGACACAATCGACTGGCTCTCGATCGCGGAACGATTCACGCATATATCTGGGCATTGCCGGGTGTGTTTACGGTGGATACGCCATCCGCCATCGCCGTGGACCTCGGCTGTTCCTATACGTTGCAGGTAGACGATTCGGGCGCCGGTCTTCTCCGCACCAAACTTGGCTGGGTTGGTTTTAAGCTGGATGGACGAGAAGCGTTCATCCCCGCGGGCGCGGTTTGCGCAACGAGGCCGAAAGTGGGGCCAGGCACTCCATATTTTGACGATGCTTCCGCATCGTTTCGCGAGGCATTGTCCAAGTTTGACTTTGCATCGAGCACGCAGGAAGAGCGGAGCGCCGAGCTCAGCAAAATACTTGCTGAGGCTCGCCAGCGCGACGCGCTTACCATTTGGCATCTTCTCTCTCGCGTTGAAAAATCGGAGCGCGGTCTTGTCTACGACAGGCTGGCGACACTTCTTCCACCTCCGTCGGGAGTCACGCGCGACGGCATTCTGCGCCTCGATCAAGAGATGCTGGATTTGTGGTGGAACAAGCTGGGCCTCGGCGACGTCTCTTTGTGGCGCATTTGGGAGCGCTCCTGGTCTCCAGCCAAAACCTGAGAGCTCTCTCGCTTGCATTCGAACCATCACTGGGAAACCGCTTCTCAACTATGACTAACGGTAGTCCGCTTTACAGAACTCCCGGCATTTACTAGGCTAAGAGCCCTATGTGGAATGTCGAACAGCGGTTCACAGGCAAGCAAATCGAAAGCCTGGCGGCGCTTGGCTTTGCCGTCGGCAGCACACGGGGCGTCGTGCGCGTGGAAAAATACGGCAGCGGCGCGGAGTTCCGCAAGGGCACGGACGACCTCTACCAGATGACCGTGCCGCCGACGATCATGCTGAAAGGCCGCTTCACCCGGCTTTGGGATGCAGGCTACCAGAAATTTCTGCTGACCGACGATGGATTGAAGCTGCCGGCGCTGGCATCGCATCTCGAGAACTTGCGAAAGTTTAACGAAGAGCTGCGGACGGCGCTGGGCGTCCCCACTTTCTACAACGAAGCGCTCGGCTCGGTGAGCCAAATCAGCGTCTACGATCGCGTCAAAGGCCGCGCGGGCGACGTGCCTGACAAAACCGTTGGCGCGCATGAGCCGGCCAACGGACACTAAGAGGACAGCTCTTCGCTCCGATGCGTCTTAGTTTGTCTTGCTCTCCTGAAGCTGACGGCGAAACTGCAGTGGATCAACGCGATGCTTGGCCGCTTTGCGCGCGCCGATGAAGATTACTGGAATATCCAGCCCGTAACGCTCTTTGAGAACCGCGTCTTTATCGATATTTACCTCACGCAGCGCGCCGGCGAATTCGCGCAGCAGGGGCGCGATGGCTGTTTTGGCTTCTTCGCAAAGATGGCAACCCGGCCGGGTGTAAAGCGTCACTTCACGCGGACCAGCGGCGGCCAAACGCGCGTCCTCCGGATGTTCCTTCACGGTTTCGGATTGGAATACTTTTGGAACGGACCGGCATAGGGGTGAAACGCGCGCGCGCGGTATAGCTCCGCGATTTGCCGGAGATGCCCGAGATCGTGCGAAGCCCAATCGCTAAGCATTTGATGGAGCGTGATG
>DATEWL010000205.1:0-8548 GCA_035258025.1 Candidatus Acidiferrum sp.
GTCCACGCCAGGTGGAAGATCGAGCTTCATCAAGGCGTCCACCGTGTCCGGCGTGGGCTCGAGAATGTCGATCAGCCGCTTGTGCGTGCGCATTTCAAACTGCTCGCGCGATTTCTTGTCCACGTGCGGCGACCGCAGCACCGTCCAGCGATTGATGGTCGTGGGCAGAGGAATCGGGCCGGCAACATCCGCGCCGGTGCGCTTTGCCGTATCCACAATTTCCTTCGTGGACTGATCCAGAATGCGGTGGTCGTACGCCTTCAAACGAATTCGAATTTTGTCACCTTGTCTCATTTAATTAATCCACAACCCTCTCTGAATCCGATTACTCGATGATTTCCGTTACGGCGCCGGCGCCAACGGTGTGGCCGCCTTCGCGAATCGCGAACCGCAATCCCTTTTCCAGAGCCACCGGAGTGATCAGCGTCACTTCGCAGCTCACGTTGTCGCCCGGCATTACCATCTCGACGCCTGTCGGCAGTTTCACATCGCCCGTCACGTCCGTCGTGCGGAAGTAGAATTGCGGCCGGTAGCCCGTGAAAAATGGCGTGTGCCGCCCGCCTTCTTCCTTCGTCAACACATACGCTTCCGCTTTGAACTTCGTGTGCGGCGTGATCGAGCCCGGCTTGCAAACCACCTGTCCGCGCTCGACGTCGTCTTTTTCCGTGCCACGCAAGAGCAATCCAACGTTATCGCCCGCGAGCCCTTCATCCAGCAGCTTGCGGAACATTTCCACGCCCGTCACAACTTTCTTCTGCGTCGGACGGAATCCCACGATCTCGATTTCTTCGCCAACCTTCACTTTGCCGCGCTCGACTCTGCCCGTGACCACTGTTCCGCGGCCAGAAATCGAAAAAATATCTTCAATCGGCATCGCGAACGGCTTGTCGATCTCGCGCACCGGCTGCGGCACGTTCTTATCCACAGCTTCCATCAACTCGTCGATCGACTTCTCCCACTTTGCGTCCCCGTTCAGCGCTTGCAGCGCCGAACCTTTTACGACGGCAATCGTGTCGCCGGGAAATTGGTAGCTCTTCAGCAACTCACGAACTTCCAGTTCCACCAGTTCGAGCAGCTCCGCGTCTTCCACCATGTCGCACTTGTTCAAAAACACGACAATCGCCGGAACGCCAACCTGCCGAGCCAGCAAAATGTGCTCGCGTGTTTGCGGCATCGGTCCATCCGTCGCCGCCACCACCAAAATCGCGCCATCCATCTGCGCTGCGCCGGTGATCATGTTCTTGATGTAGTCCGCATGACCGGGGCAATCCATGTGCGCGTAGTGCCGGTTCGGCGTTTCGTACTCCACGTGCGAAACGGCAATCGTGATTCCGCGCTCGCGCTCTTCCGGCGCGTTGTCAATCGAATCAAACGCCCGGAACTGCACTTTCGGGTTGTGCTTCGACAGCACTTTGGTAATCGCCGCCGTCAGGGTCGTCTTGCCATGGTCAATGTGACCAATCGTCCCGATGTTGCAATGCGGCTTACTGCGCTCGAATTTCTCCTTGGCCATTTTCCTTTGCCCTCTGCGTTAAGTCTTCTCTTCTGCCAAATCCTGCAAGTCACTCCCTACTTCTGAATCTGGAGCGGGGGACGGGATTTGAACCCGCAACCATCACCTTGGAAGAGTGAGACTCTACCGTTGAGTTACCCCCGCCCGTTTACTGCAAACTTTCCTGCACCTGCGTCCTTCTAATTCTGGAGCCTGGGACCGGGATTGAACCGGTGACCTCGTCCTTACCAAGGACGCGCTCTACCAACTGAGCTACCCAGGCCTAACCCGTGTTCCCCCAAAATCACCCGTTCTTGGCGCACTTTTCCTGAGCAGCGCCTTTGCCGCGAATTGGACCGCGCTCGAACATCGCTTTGTGTGATCGCGAGCGATCAACGCTTAGTGCGATTGCCCTGCGGTTTCCTGATCACGGACGATCACCCACAGGATCGGCCGAATCGAACAGCGAGCGACTGGTGGACGGGGAAGGATTCGAACCTTCGTAGCCCGCAAGGAGCGGCAGATTTACAGTCTGCTGGTTTTAGCCACTCACCCACCCGTCCCGCGAAAACAAAAGGACGCTAACTGCTTGTCCCCCAAACTTTTTCAGGCAAATCCTCGCGCTCGAAACTTCCGCAAAAGCGAAAACACAAAAAGGACTCGTGTCAAAAGACACCAGCCCGTTTATTTTTCCTGCAAGGATTTGCTCCGCCTCACTCCCCTGCTAATTCTTGGTGGAGCTGGCGGAGGGAATTGAACCCCCGACCCTCTGATTACAAATCAGATGCTCTACCAGCTGAGCTACGCCAGCGTCGCTCAAACCGAGTAAGAATAGCAGAAGGGGCAAGTAAATTGCAAGGGGGTGATGCGATTTTGGAGCACGTCGGGGACCAAGTCTGTGGAAAACCTGTTTCCCTGTGTCGCACTCCTAGCGGCTCTATCTTTCGATTCCTCTATAGTTTAGCATGAACATCGCGTTTCTACATCAAGCAGGCAAGCAATGGCCCGTAAGCCTCATTTTATCCTCGAAAGGTGGCCTCTCCCAGGCACGGTCTGTTTGGTCAACAACGCGCTAAACAGCTATTATCGAAAGATCGAAGCGCTGGTGCCTTCCGGATGAGCAAGCGAACAATTGCTGCGAGGATCGTTGCTGTGCTCGTGGGTGCGGCCGTTGTGTTCTTCGGCTACCAACGATGGAGCGGCTCTGGATCCAGTTCGCGCAACGAACTTCTTGCGGAGATGCCTGTCGACGCCAGCGTGGTTTTCTTCATCGACCTGGATGCGCTGAGGCAATCTCCGTTTCTCGCCGAACTGTACAAATGGGCGCCGCAAAACAAGGCAGACGCCGACTATGCGCAGTTCCTGCAATCCACGGGATTCAATTACGAGAGCGATCTAAACCGTGTGAGCATCGCACTCGTAAAACATGGCCAAGAGAACATACTACTTGCCGTAGCTGACGGACGATTCGACCGAACGAAAATCTCTGCTTACGCATCGCAAACAGGTACACGCGAAACTCGCGGGGAAAGAGAAATTTTCTCTGTGCCGGTAAGCGGCGGCACTCGGCGAATCACTTTCACGTTTTTGCGCAACAATCGCATCGCGTTGACCAACGACGCGCGTCTGGAATCCGCACTCTCTCAGTCCCGTGCGGACTCGGACACGCAAGCGTGGCGCGAACGATTCCGCCGACTCGCGGGCTCGCCCGTATTCGTCGTGGTGCGGCAAGACGCCGGCGCCGGAGCCGCCTTAAGCGCACAAGCCCCAGGTGGACTGAAATCTCCTCAGCTTTCGGCCTTGATCGACCAACTCCAGTGGATCACCGTCGCCGGAAAGCCCGAAGCTGACCATCTACGCGTCGTGCTCGAAGGCGAAGGCGGGGCGGATGCGCCCGCCAAACAGTTGTCCGAAGTGATCAACGGGTTGCTCGTGCTGGCGCAGGCGGGCCTCCACGACCAGAAACTGCGGCAGCAGCTTCCACCAGATGTGCGCGAGGCCTACCTGGAACTGCTAAAGAGCGCGGACGTCTCGCAGATTGATCGTGGTGAGACAAAGTCGGTTAGGCTGATGTTCGATTTGACGCCCGGTTTTCTCGAGGCCGCGCGCACCACAATGCCAGTCGCGCCTCCGGTCCCACCAAACAAAAGCACCATCCGGAATTAGTCAGCCAAGCGCAATAAAAAAATGCCCCGAAAAAACCGGGGCGCGAGAAACTCACGGAAGCCAGCGGCTTGTACTAGTCGCCTACGGTAGTTCCCTTCATGTAGCGCCACGGATTCACCGGCGCATTATTCACGCGAACTTCATAGTGCACGTGCGGGCCGGTAGAACGGCCGCTGATGCCCGTGTAGCCGATAACCTCGCCGCGCTTAACGCGCGTGCCAGGCACCGCTGAGAAGGACGAAAGATGAGCGTACCAAGTGCTGATGCCGAAACCATGGTCAAGCACAACCAGACGGCCATAGCCGGAGTGGTTTTCCGCGATGGTCACAATGCCATCCGCAGTTGCGTGAACCGGCGCGCCGTAATCTGAGGCCACATCCACGCCCGTATGGAACGCGCCCTCACCGTTGAACGGATCCAGCCGCTCCCCGAAGCTGTCCGTGATGTGTCCCATCACCGGCCAGATCGATGGCGTGTACGTGGAGTCGGCAAAACTCATAACGGGCATGAGTTGCATTCCGCTGGAGGAGACGGCGATGACCGCCGCATTCCTCTTCAAGAAAGTGTACTGCTCGATGGAGCGGTCAAAGGCGTCTTCCGGTGTGACCTGGCTATCGGTCGTATCGAAGGCGGCGGGATGGTAGCGGAGCACGCCGTAAGTCATGGCTACTTCGGTGGCCAGAGACTGCAGAGAATCGAGGCGCTGGTTGGTATCGTTGACCGTGCTCTGAAGCTGCTGATACTGCTTTTTAAGAGTTTCCTGATCGTGCCGGAGAGCGTTGTAGTTGCCGACCTTCCAAAGCATCCGGGAGTAAGAACCGATTGCCGCAACCACAGTAACCGCGCCGATGAGGGCCAGGACGGCGAGGCTGTGCAGGACGTACGCCGGGATGACAAGCTTTTGCAGCTTGCCCGGCGTCGTCGCAATATAAAACGTATAGTTCTTGCTCGTAATCACAAACTCGGCCCCTCAGGCCTCTAGCCTGTCAAATGCGGGCTTTGTGCCCTGGCGCCCGCGGAAGAGAACCACTTTGAACCCGAATGAACCAAATCTGAACCGTAAGACTCGGTTCGCGACTTCGCTCATACTAAATTCTGTAGCGCTGGCCGTCAACCCTGTATTTTGCGGTATTTGGAACAGGGTGT
Source organism: Candidatus Acidiferrum sp. (assembly GCA_035258025.1). Lineage (GTDB taxonomy): Bacteria > Acidobacteriota > Terriglobia > Acidiferrales > UBA7541 > Acidiferrum. Next base: position 4,805 of record DATEWL010000205.1, read on the forward strand.
GAAAAACCGTCCACCTGTCCGCTAGTACAGGATTCCGACTCCAGCTACAAATCGTCGGCTACGTTGCGAATTCCTTCATCTCCACCGCGCGCGAAAAGAGCGAGCTATACTCAACGCCAGTTATGAAGAAAACAAAGCACCTGTCCGCCAAGCATCAGAACCCTGGGGAGGCTGGCGTTTTGAGACGTATCGACGAGGTTGCGGCTCGGATGCAGACTCGCGGCTCAGGAGTGCGACTGGGAATCGGCGACGACGCGGCGCTCTTTAAAAGCACGAACGGATTCGACCAGATTCTTACCTGCGACTGGTTCCTGGAAGGTACGCACTTTCTTCGAGATAAGCATCCGGCTGATGCGGTCGGGTGGAAATGCCTCGCTCGAGCCGTCAGCGACGTGGCTGCGATGGGAGGCTTGCCTCGATGCTTCCTGCTGAGCCTAGCCCTGCCCGCCTCGCACGCCGGCCTTTGGCTCGATGAGTTCCTTCAGGGGCTGCACCGGGCAGCCCAGCGATTTGGGTGTGTGCTGGCGGGCGGCGATACGACCCGAAGGCGGGACATCCTTATCAATGTGACCGTGGTGGGTGAGGTGCGGACGGGCGAGGCAGTTCTTCGGTCTGGAGCGCGACCGGGCGATGTTCTTTTCGTAAGCGGGCGGCTCGGTGAAGCTGAGTTGGGCCTCCGGCTGATTCGCAAGAGCAAACGGCTAGCAAGCAGCCGCGATCCAATCTTCAAGAAACATCTTTACCCGGAACCTCGGTTGGCGTTGGGCCGGTGGCTAGCCGAAAAACGTCTGGCCTCGGCGATGATGGACCTCTCCGACGGTTTTTCCACAGACCTGCCGCGGCTCTGTGCTGCGAGCGAGGTGGGGGCGCGGTTAACTGCTTCGAAGATTCCCGCCCTGCAGATGCCCAAACGTGGGCGGAGCGGGGACAGGGCCGCGCTAGATTTGGCTCTGCACGGCGGCGATGACTACGAATTACTCTTCACCGTGCCTGGCAAAAAGCTGAAGCGGATTCCTCGTTCCCAAAATGGAATCCCCATCACGGCGATTGGTGAAATCACGAAGGAGAGGACGTTGCTTCTCGTCGACAAGGCCGGCCGCGAATCACCCCTTCCAGACCTGGGGTGGGACCCGTTCCGCAAGCCCGATAAGAGACAAGAACTGACCCTTCGTGTTTAACCACCTGGTTGAATACGCGTCTTCGACAAAACCCGGAGCGAGCGAAGCAGGATGAGGGCGCCGTGGCTATTGCCCGGGAGGAACCCCTGAAGTGGTGGCAGGTGCCGTTGTCGTTTTGATTGGCGGCGTTACGACCGGAGGCTTCTCTTTGGGGGCGCCAGGTTCGTCTGTTTCCGGTGCGGTATCGGGGGTGTCGACGTTGACTTTGTGGTCCAGTGCCTGCTGCTCGAGCGTGACCACGTTCGCAAAATCGAGTGGCGGCTGACCCTCGAGCGCGGTCTTCATGAACTCCAGCCAGATCGGAAGCGCCGCGCGCGCGCCGGTTTCCTTTTTCCCAAGCGATATCTGTTTGTCATCGAAGCCCACCCATACGCCGCAAGTAAGTTGCGGGGTAAAGCCCATGAACCAGGCATCGGTGTAGTCCTGCGTCGTGCCGGTTTTTCCCGCGGCAGGGCGCCCCAGCGCCTTGGCCTGAATGCCCGTGCCGAACTGAATGACTTCTTCCAGCATGGCCGTCATCGTGCGAGCGACTTCAGGCGAGATCACGTCGTGTACTTCAGGATGCGCCTCTTCGAGCAGCGCGCCGTCATAACTTGTCACGCGGCGAATCATGTGCGGGTCGATGCGAATTCCATCATTCGGGAAAACGGTGAACGCGGAGACATGCTCGAGCAGCTTCATGTCAGCCGCCCCCAGCACCAGCGGAAGATAGGGCGGGAGCGAAGTGGTGATGCCAAATCGCCGCGTCATATCCACGACGGAATTGATGCCGACCTTTTCCGCCAGCTTGACCGCGGGAACATTGCGGGAGCCGGCCAGAGCGCGGCGCAGCGTAATGGTGCCTTCATACTTCTCGTCATAGTTGTGCGGCGAATAGGGCTGTCCGCCGCTGATCACCGTAAACGGCGTGTCGACGATGGTGTCGAACGGCGAGGAGCCTTTTTCGATGGCGTCGGCGTAGAGATAGATCTTGAACGAACTGCCCACTTGCCGCACGGCCTGCGTGGCGCGATTGAATTTCGAATCTTCAAAGCTGTAGCCGCCGACCATGGCTTTGATTTCGCCGGTCGAATTGTCGATCGCCATAATGGCGGCCTGCGGCGCGGGCTGCTGCTCGAGCTGCACGCGAGCCGTGGCCTCATGAAGCTCCTGAATGGAGAACTGCGCGAGGTCGCCAACTTTCAGAAGATCCGAAGGCTTTTTGCGGCCGGTCCAGGCGAAATCCGGCGGCGAAAGAATCGCGCGGTAAGAACCGATCTTGATGGTGGCGTACTTATCGTCGACGGATAGGACGAGGCCGGTGACATACGAGCCTTTTTCGATGGGATGACGCCAATCATCGTCGTCGTAGCTATCAAGCTTGCCAAGATTGTCGCGCAGAATGTTGGCCGGCTCGCCGCGCCAGCCGTGGCGCCGGTCGTAGCTGTGCAGGCCGTCGCGGAGCGATTGATTGGCGGCTTGCTGCATCTTGATGTTCAGCGTGGTGTAAACGCGCAGGCCGCGCTCGTGCACGGCTTCCGTGCCATACGTCGATTCCAGATACTTTCGAATCTCTTCAAAGAAATACGGGGCCAGATCGTTGCGTGGATATTGCAGGTGCAGGCCCAGCGGCGTTTTCTTTGCGGCCTCTTCTTCGACGGGAGTAATCTTTCCTTCTTCTTCCATGCGATGAATGACGAGGTTACGGCGTGCGAGGGCGCGCGCGGGGTCAGCCAAAGGCGAATAAATCGGCCCGCGAATCATCCCGGCGAGCAGCGCGGCTTCTTGCAGCTTCAGGTCAGAGACGGACTTTCCAAAATAGAATTGCGCGGCCGCGGCAAAACCGTAGTTGCCATGCGCCAGATAGACCTGGTTGGCGTACATGGCGAAAATTTGCGGCTTCGTATACCGCCGCTCGATTTGCAGAGCCAGCAAAATCTCCTGCATTTTGCGGCGGAAACTGATCTCGCTGCGGTCGAGGAAGAGGTTTCCGGCGAGCTGCATGCTAATGGTGCTGGCGCCTTGCGCCTTGCCGCCATGCAAAATCTTTCGCCACGCGGCACCGGCGATGCGCGGAAAGTCGATGCCCCAATGTTCCTCAAAGTGCTGGTCTTCGATGGCCGTAACTGCGTTGTACAAAACTTTGGGGCACTGCTCGTAAGTCATCAGGATGCGCCGTTGCAGAGCAAAGCTGCCAACAAGCTGCCCGTCGTCGGCATAGACCTCGGTGACAACGGTAGGACGATACGTTTCGAGCGCCCGAATCTCCGGCAGGTCGCTGGCATACACAAACAGCAACCCGCAGGCCGCTCCAAGCGCAATTGAACAAAGAAGCAAGAAGGCAAGCGCGACGCGGTCAATCAGTTTCCAACCGCGCAGCCGGAGTGTGATGGGAGGTAGGCTCAGCATCAAACGACAATTCTATCGCATAACTAACTAAAGGTTTGCGGGAAAGCAAAGCGGCTGGAGGTTTCTATCTATCGTGGATAGTGACGATATGACCTGTCTCCGCCGCATCAATCCAATATGTGGGTAATCGAATGGCTGCTACGGAGTTGTTTCAGACTAACCATCTGGCGAATCGATG